>VGSX01000325.1 GCA_016874895.1 Deltaproteobacteria bacterium | reverse complement strand
AGGGATGATGCAAGGGGGAAGTTTGCCCGCCGTCTGGCCCGGGAACTTGAATACCTGTGGACTTTCTTGTATGAGCAAGGGGTAAGTCCGACCAACAACCATGCCGAAAGGGAATAATGGTTTGCCGTCATTGGGTTGAAAAGACATGCAAAAACCTCTTTAGTTAGAAGCAGCACTTAACTTCGCGGAATGCAAGTTAAAGATTCTGGATAACATCAGCCGCAGCAGGAACAGAGTTTTTCCTCGGTGAGGGTGGCGTAGCCTTCTTTGAGGAGAACGGCGCTGATGAGGAGGCCTACGATGGGGTCGGCCTGCCAGAAGCCCCAGAGGTAATTCAAGCCCAGGCCCAGGAAGAGGGCCACGGAGAGGAAAAAACAGGCCAGGGTCTGTTTGGCGTCGGCCAGAAGGCTGCGGCTTTGCAGGCTGCGGCCGGTGCGGCGTTTCAGGTAAAAGAGGGTGGGCATGAGGATAATGGACACCAGGGCGATGATAATTCCCAGGAGGCTGGGGTCGGGCATCTCCCGTTCGTAGAGTTTGCGCAGGGACTCAAAAATGATATAGGCGGCCAAGATAAAAAAGGTGTAGCCCACCAGCCTGATGGCCAGCTTTTCCTTCCGGGCCTCGGCTTCCGGGGTCAGGCCGGGGCGGGGGCGGAAACGCCAGATCATGATGCCGCCGGAGAGGGACTCCACCAGGCTGTCCAGGCCGAAGCCGGCCAGGGCGACGCTGCCGGCCAGATAGGCGGCGAACAGGGAGACCGCAGCTTCCAGGAGGTTATAGCCCACCGTGACGTAGGCCAGAATGAGGGCGTGCGTTTGAAGGCGGACAGGCGCCGGACCGGCGGCCTGGGCCGGAATTCAAACCTGGCCGGCCGTGGTTGCCGGGGGGTTGGGTTCAAGGTTAATTCCTGTCATGCCATCTGCTGCCGTCAGAATGTATTCAAGTTTAAAAATAACTAATTCCACATTCCCCTCGTCCCCTTAGGGGGAGCAGGTCAGGGTCAATGCTGTTGAATTAAGAGCACCTATGAAAAAACCCCCTAAATCCCCCTTTCGAAAAGGGGGACTTTTTAAAGGATATCCTTTCGTTCCCACCTTTTTTAAAGGGGGGGTAGGGGGGATTTTAATAAGTTGCCAACTCGCCATCTCCCTAATTCAACGGCATTGAGGGTCAGGGTGAGGGGAAGAAGGCCTACTTTTCCCCTTCATCGAAGCTCTCGTCAAAGACCTTCATGGCGCAGAAACGGCCGCACATGGTGCACTGATCCTCCTTGGCCCGGCTCAGGTCGCGGTAGATCCTGGCCTTGTCGGGATTGATGGACAGGGCGATCTGGGTGTCCCAGTCCAGGTTCCGGCGGGCCTGGGAAATTTTCAGGTCCCAGTCCGCGGCGCCGGGCAGGCCCCGGGCGATATCTGCGGCGTGGGCGGCGATGCGGGAGGCGATGACGCCGTCGATGACGTCCTGGACCTCCGGCAGTTTCAGGTGTTCCGCGGGGGTGACGTAGCACAGAAAAGATGCCCCGAGAGTGGCGGCCAGGGTCCCGCCGATGGCCCCGGCGATGTGATCGTAGCCCGAGGCCACGTCCGTGACCAGGGGCCCCAGGACATAAAACGGGGCGCCGTGGCAGTACTTCTGCTGGAGCTTGATATTTTTCTTGATCTGGTGAAAGGGCACGTGTCCGGGGCCTTCCACGATCACCTGGACTCCTGCGTCCCAGGCCCGCCGGGTGAGTTCCCCCAGCACCTTCAGCTCATGGAACTGGGCCTTGTCCCCGGCGTCGGCCAGGCACCCGGGCCGCAGGCCGTCCCCCAGGCTCAGGGTGACATCGTACTGTCGGGCAATCTCCAGAAGTTCGTCATATCGCGCATATAAAGGATTTTCCTGCTGGAAGTGGCGCATCCAGGCCACCAGAAAGGCGCCGCCCCGGGAGACCACCCCGGTGACCCGCTTCTTGAGCAATGGCAGCGCCTTCCGGGTGACGCCGCAGTGAACCGTGACAAAATCCACTCCCTGCTGGGCGTGGAGCCGGACGGCCTCCAGCATGTCGGCGCCGCTGACTTCATCGAGGCTTTTGGCCTCGGCCATCACCTGATAAATGGGCACTGTACCGAAGGGCAGGGAGCACTGGGCCAGCAGTTCGGTACGGATGGCATTGAGGTCGCCGCCGGTGGACAGGTCCATGACCGTATGCGCCCCGTAGCGGATGCTGGCGGCCAGCTTGGCCTTTTCCTTTTCCAGATTGACATCGTGGGGGGAGGTGCCGATATTGGCATTGATCTTGACCCGGACGCCGGTGCCGATGGCGATGGGGTCCAGATTGCGGTGCCCGATATTGGCCGGAATGGCCAGGGTCCCCCGGGCCACCCCCTGGAGAATAAATTCCGGCGTCACACCTTCTTTTTCGGCTGCGCCGGCCATGGCCGGGGTCAGGCGCCCGGCCAGGGCTGCTTCCCTCTGGGTCATAGCTACTCCCGATAACGTACCGGCAAAATTTCCTTCCAGGCCTTTCGTCCGAGACGAGATGCCTCTAGTGTTTCCGAAAAATTCAAAATTAGTTAAAGTTTATCAGATGCCAGGGCAAAAAAAAAGCACCTGTCCCGGTCTGGAGCCTGGAAGGATTGTTCTACTCTAGAAGGCTCTGGCAGAACGGCTATTTTTGTCATCCGGAATGAAGTGAAACCTCCAGACCGCTTTTAATCACTGGATGCTTCGCTACCCTCAGGATGGGTTCTTGCCAGGTGCAAGGTTTTGACCATGGTAATTGCCTGTTCACTCTGAAGTCAATTGCGCTGGCAGAGGCCACCATGGATGTCATTATAATTTTAGGAGCGCTGGTTGGCAAAGACGGGCATCCCGGACGGGTGGCCCGGTTCCGGCTGCAGCATGCCCTGCCCCTGGTAATCGAGGACTACCCTGACAGCTGGGTGGTGATCACCGGGGGGCTGCTCCCGGGGCGGCTGATGAGTGAGGCCCAGGCCATGGGGGACTGGGCGGTGAGGCAGGCCCAGGATTTATGGGGTGAGGCCGTGAGCCAGGGGGTAGCCCGGCGGCTCATTTTTGAGGAAGCCAGCCTGGATACCGCATCATCGGCGCATCACACGGCCTTATTGATGCAGACCCGGGGCTTCAAAACCGCCGGGGTGGTCACCGATACCCTGCACATGCCCCGGGTGCAGTATCTTTTCCGCCGGACGTTCTCGCCCCAGGGTCTCGAGTTCCAGCCGTTCCCGGCCCCGGGCCTGTTCCAGGACTATTGGCGCCGGCGGCGGTATCTGCGGCTGAGCAAGTTTATCCTGCGAGAGGCCGGTGCCTGGGTAAAGCTCTGGGGAAAGGGTGTCATACGGGGATAGAGGAGAAGGCGCAAAGCCTCCAGGTCCCGGGGGCGTCCGGCAATGATTTTATGGATGACCAGATCTTCCAAAGAGGTGAATTTTACCGGCACGCCATCCAGTTCGAGACTCCGGTTGCGGTCCAGGGCTTGATTTTCATAATTCGACCAGGAAAACAGGAAAAGATGAAGTCCACCCGAATTCCGGTCTCCTGATCTCGGCAGGGCAGCACCAGGGTTTTTAAAGTAAATTCGTCGGGATCAACCAGTACCACCAAACCGATGCTCTCCGCCAATCTAACCATTTCCCGGAGGCGGTCCACGAAGGCTCCCAAAGAGATGTCAATGTCTCTGGTCAGTAAATATTCGCCTGCGTTTCGGACGGGTAAGCACGTGTTGAGGCGGAATCGATGTATTTATCAATAGTTATGCCATCGTCAAAAAGTTGGCGTGTGCCTACGCGTTGGTAGTGGTTGGAGTAATACTTAAGACAGGTTTAGGCATTGATATCTCAAGAGATTTTAGGGTGGCAAGCAGAATGTCAGTCGGTTCGTGGCGCTGAAAAAATTGAAAATTGGGGGTCCGGAAATCGGTGACCTGGAGGGTGCCCAGGTCATCCCTGAGCCGTTTCCAGGGGAGCTGGCACTGCCGTTCGGCC
>VGSX01000324.1 GCA_016874895.1 Deltaproteobacteria bacterium | reverse complement strand
GAGCAAGTAGCGGCCATCCCTGGCAATTTCCTCTAATTGCAATCCTTTGTTTGTCATTTTAGGGGTAGGTTCATCCTCGTCCTCACTCATCGGTCTAAGATTAGATGAGAGGATAAGGGATTCTACGCGATAAGGGCAATGCTGCTGCCATGTTTTCTCAACATATTCATTATATACAGCGAGTTCGGGTCTTGGCTGTTCAGGATCAATCAGGTAGGACAACCCGAATCGGTGGGCGAGCATGGTTGCTGCGTAGCTATTTTGAAAAAATTCTTCCCTTTCCCCTTGCCAAATCGCCAAGACTTCTTTGATTGCTGCCCGGTAAGAGGGTGTTCGTATGACGGCTTCCAGATAATCTTTTTGCTTTTGAGACTGGATGAGAAAATGCTTCTGCGGGGTCAACTCCATAATCCACATCCTCTTGTGGTCCTCAAGATTAAATTGCTCCCCAAGATGATGAGGAAGTCACCCTGTCCCCTGGTTCATGAGGCCGGGGTAAGGGGAGCAATATGTTACGGTCATATGTTCATTCGTTAGGTGTCCATATAGGTGTCCATAATGCCTATTTTTTGGTATTATTCAGGCTCACTTGGTACAAATTAACAAGAGCATATCATATTGATACTGCTAAGTAAATATCACTTGCGCTTACTCAGGCTAACTGCCAAAAGTCGCACTGCAAAACCGTTATGCTCCGGTTCGAATCCGGATGCCGCCTCCAATTAAATCAATTAGTTATCCTTCCCTTAAACACTGCTCAAAATCCCTTAGTGAATATCTAGGTGAATATCCGTCAAATTTTCCGCCCCACCAAAGCTTTCAACTCTTCTTCTGACACCGTATTGTAGCGCTTTAAAACGGTCATGGTTTTGTAACCGCTGACTGCCATAATCCGGAAAAAATCATGCGCCGTCAGGAGTCCTCCTTATTTCCCCCTTTTCTTAAGGCTGAGTATTACCCAAAAGTTCCAGGACGATGACTTAACTGAGGGATAACTAAAGGGAACAGCATTGCCTGTAGAGGCGGTTCGCGAACCGCCCCTACAAACTTCACCTAGGACCGAGGCCTTTATAAATGGGAAAAGATAGAGAAGCACATGGCGCCTCTTGCCGGTTAACAATTGACTTAAAGGCTTTTTTTAGTCACTATATCAGGAGTTATGTTTTTCGGGGGAGGATGTATGCTTCTAACGGTATGGTTTTATTTTGTGCTGGTGGTCCTGACCATCATTGCCTCGTTGATGGTTATTATCTATACGATTTTTGATCCCACCGGCGATTCTTCCTTAAAGATCACCAAATTATGGGGCCAGGGGCTGCTCCGCTGCATCGGCGTCAAAACAGAAGTGCACGGGCTGGAGAATGTGACCCCGGGCCGGCCCTATATTTTTGCCGCGAACCACCAGAGCGCCTTCGACATTTTCGTCATCCTGGCCGTCCTGCCCCCGGAGGTGCGATTCCTGGCGAAGATCGAGCTGTTCGCCATCCCCCTCTTCGGCCCGGCCCTGCGGCGGGCCGGTTCGCTGCCGGTGGACCGGAGCAACCGCCAGGCCGCCATGCGCAGCATCGACCAGGCCGCCCAGGCCGTCCGGTCGGGCCGGTCCATTGTCATCTTTCCCGAGGGCACCCGCAATGCCACCGGCGAAATCATGCCCTTTAAAAAGGGCGGTTTTGTCCTGGCCATCAAGTCCGGCCAGCCCATCGTGCCGGTAAGCATCAGCGGCGTCCGGAATATATTGTCCCCCGGTTGGGGGCGGGTCCGGCCCGGGCCCGTCAAGGTCGTTTTCGGTAAGCCCATTGCCACCGACACCTATAAATCCAGAAACAAGGATGAACTCATGGCCGTGCTGCGGGAGGCCATTGCCCGTAATTACGATCCGGATTATCCGAATAAGCCCGGCGATACCGGCCAGAAAGCGACTGCGCCGGCCCAGACCGCCGTGCGGGCCGGGTGAAGCCCATGAATCAGCCCCACGCCGAGGTCCCGGCCGGCCCGGATTCCTACGTGGATGTCATGTTTCTGGGGGGACTGGGGGAGATCGGCCTCAACGCCATGATCTTCGAGTCGTCGGAAAGTCTGGTGCTGGTGGATGCCGGCATCATGTTCCCGGAAGACTACATGCTGGGCATTGACATGGTCATCCCGGATTTCTCCTACCTGGACCACCGCCGGGAAAAAATCGCCGCCCTGATCCTGACCCACGGACATGAGGACCACATCGGCGCAGTTCCATTTCTCCTGAAGGAATTCGACCTGCCGGTGTACGGCACGGCCATGACCCTGGCCCTGCTCCGGGAAAAACTCAAGGAACACCGCCTCCTGGAGCAGGTTCGGCTGCACCTCATCGAACCCCGGCAGCCCCTTAACCTTGGTCCCTTCACCTTTGACTTCATCCGGGTGACCCACAGCATCGTGGACGGGGTCGGTTTCGCCCTCAGCACCCCGGTGGGAACCTTTGTGCACTCCGGGGACTTTAAGATCGATTCGACCCCCGCGGCGGGGCAGGCCACCGACCTCAACAGTTTTGCCGAGTACGGCAACCGGGGGGTCCTGGCCCTGCTGTCGGACTCCACCAATGCCGAGCGCCCGGGCTACACCCTCTCGGAACGGGAGATCGGCCGCACCCTGGATAACCTGGTCCGGGAAGCCCAGGGCCGGGTGATCGTGGCCGTCTTTGCCTCCCACATCCCCCGGCTGCAGCAAATAGTCGACATTGCGGTGCATCAGGGGCGCAAAATCCTTTTTCACGGGCGCAGCATGGTGACCAATGTCGGCCTGGCCCGCCAGTTGGGGTATCTCTCGGTCCCCCCGGAGCAGGAGATGACCACGGGGGAACTGAAAACTCTCCCTGACGAGGAGATCATCATCGTGACCACCGGGAGCCAGGGGGAGCCCATGAGCGCCCTGGCCCGCATCGCCCTGGACGCCCACAAACAGATCCGCATCAAGCCGGGGGACCTGAAAACTCTCCCTGACGAGGAGATCATCATCGTGACCACCGGGAGCCAGGGGGAGCCCATGAGCGCCCTGGCCCGCATCGCCCTGGACGCCCACAAACAGATCCGCATCAAGCCGGGGGACCTGGTCATCCTGTCCTCCAAGTTCATCCCCGGCAACGAAAAGGCCATCAGCACGGTGATTAACAATCTCTACCGCCTGGGCGCCGAGGTGGTGTACCACGAAGTGGCCGATATCCACGTCTCCGGCCATGCCTCCCAGGAAGAGTTGAAACTGCTCCTGCAACTGACCCAACCCCGGTATTTCATCCCCATCCACGGGGAACTGCGGCACCTCATCAAACATGCCCGCCTGGCCCGCTCCCTGGGCCTGGACGAGGAGCATCTGCTCCTGGCCAACAACGGCGACCGCTTCCGCTTCCAGGCCCAGGGGGTGCAGCGCCTGGAGCCCATCGAGGTGGGGCGGATTTTTGTGGACGGCAAAGGGGTGGGGGACGTGGGCAAGATCGTGCTCCGGGACCGCCAGCACCTGGCCGCCGACGGCCTGGTCCTGGCCGTAGTGGCGGTGGACGCCACGGCCAGGCGGATTGTTTCCGGCCCCGATCTCATCTCCAAGGGCTTCATCTTCGAGGAAGAACAGGCCCCCATGCTGGACGCGGCCCGGGAAATCATCCTGGAAATCATCTCCCGGGCCCTGGCCGACCCAACCCTGGACTGGCTGGAGATTCAGATCCAGATCGGCAAGGCCCTGCGGAAATATTTTTTCAAACTGCTGGAGCGGCGCCCCATGATCCTGCCGCTGATACTCACCTTATGAGAGGGTTTCCGGTTTTTCCATATAAATCTCTATGTAGGGGCAGGCCCCCGTGCCTGCCCTCCTTGCAGGCCCCCGTGCCTGCCCTCCTTGCAGGCCCCCGTGCCTGCCCTCCTTGCCGGCCCCCGTGCCTGCCCGAAGAAAATATTTTCATGACTGGGAGCCCAATCTTTAGGGCGGTATTTGACGTTTCAGCTTCAATACCCCTGAATACCGG
>VGSX01000323.1 GCA_016874895.1 Deltaproteobacteria bacterium | reverse complement strand
CGCTTTATCTTGGCAAAAAACTTTAGTCGTCCTGGGAGGAAAATGTATGAAAGCCAGACTCATTGCCCTGATTGCCGTGTTGGTTCTGCTCACCAATGCCCCCGCCTGGGGAAAGCAACCAGAACCTATTAAAATCGGCGCCTTTTTCGCCCTCTCCGGCCCCGCCGCGGCCATCGGCACCCCCACGAAACTAGTGGCGGAGATGGTGGTGGATAAGATCAACAAGGAAGGCGGCATCAACGGCCGTCCCCTGCTGCTGGTCATCGGGGACACGGAAAGCGATCCCGCCAAGGCTGCCGCCATCGCCAAGAAGTTCATCCATCAAGACAAGGTTGCTGCCATTATCGGCCCCACCCGCACCGACACGGGCATGAATGTCAAAAAGATTGTGGAAGAGGCCGGCATGCCCACCTTTATGACCGTGGGCGGCGACCCGGTTATCATGGGAGGTGAAAAATTCGGTTCGTTTCATTACGTCTTCAAATCGCCGCAGCGCTCCTCCGTGGCCGTCAAGCGCCTTTATATGTATCTGCAAGACAATAAAATCACCAATGTCGCCCTGCTTACCGCATCCGACAGCTTCGGCAAGGACGGCGAAGGCTGGCTGGAAAACCTGGCCCAGGAATACGGGATCACCATCGTGGCCAAGGAGTCCTTCGGTCCCCGAGACACCGACATGACCGCCCAGCTCACCAAGCTGAAAAACGCCGATCCCCAGGCCATCGTCTGCTGGACCATCGGCCCGGCCGGGGCCATCGTGGCAAAGAACATGGCCCAGATCGGGCTTAACCTGCCCCTGTTCCAA
Organism: Deltaproteobacteria bacterium; assembly: GCA_016874895.1. Lineage (GTDB taxonomy): Bacteria > Desulfobacterota > Desulfobaccia > Desulfobaccales > Desulfobaccaceae > Desulfobacca. Next base: position 3,188 of record VGSX01000323.1, on the reverse strand, counting down.
TGCCACGGCCTGCCCGACCCCAAATACATTGAACTGGCCGGCAAGGCCGCCGAAGGCAACCGCATGCCGGCCACCAAGCTCATGGCCCCGGACCAGCTGGCGGACGACGACCCCCAAAAACCGGTCATCCTGGAATTTATCCGCCTCTATAAAGATCAGTATAAGTTTGACCGGCAATTCCCGATTAACACCCACTCCGGCTATGCCTGGGACGCCATTATGATCGTGGCCGAGGCCATGAAAAAAGCGGGGACCGACCCCAAAGCACTGCGGGACGCCATCGAACAGACCAAAGGCTATGTGGGCGTCTCCGGCATCTATAACCTGTCCCCGGAAGACCACAACGGCCTGGGGGTGGACTCCATGATCATCGTCCAGGTGAAGGACGGCAAGTTCGTAAAAGCAGATTGATGTAATTATTGGCGGATAGCGAGGTATTGAGCCCGAAGCAGAAAAATCAAACTCAGAAAATCTTTTTCCTCGGGCCCGGTGTCAACTCAGGCCCGAGGGAAAAATTTAACTTGCCCGAAACCGAAACGATCATGGTCTATTGGGGCCACCCCCAATGATTAACATCCCCCCTGACCCCCCTTTAGAAACTAAGCATTATCCACAAGTTCCAGGGCGATGGCTTGAGTTGGGGCTAACTAAGAGGTATTATTGATTCCTTTCGGTTAACCTTATCCTTAACCATGGCCTCTATACTTGTGGGTAAGGCCTGGCTTTTGTAAAGGGGAATTCAGGGGGATTTTCACGGTAAACCAAAAATCCAAAGATTCTTGCCGTTAATAAGTCAGCAGAGGTGTCTGCCTGAGATAGCGCCGGGTTGCCAGTTCCTGCAGGATAAAGTGCGCCACGTCGGCTCGGGATATCTTCCCCGCCGTGACGCCGCTGAGATCCGTCAGTACCCGATAAACGCCGGTCAACGGCCCGTTGGTTAAAAACCCCGGCCGGATGATGGTCCCGTCCGCCTCACTCTGTCTGATTAAGGCTTCCTGCCGGTCTTTGTCCTCATAGATGGTCTTGAGCAACAGCGGCTTAAAAATGCGGTCATAGAGGATCCCCCCGTGTCCCTTGGTTTCCCCGGCCCCGATGCCGGTCACTGCCAGCAACCGCGCCACGCCGTGCTCCTGCATGGCTGCCAGCACGTTTCTGGTTCCCTGGGAGAATACGGTCACCGGCCTCCAGGTGGGGGGTATGCCGATGCTGATAATTACCCCATCCTGTCCTGAAGTGGCCCGGGACACTGCCGCCGCATCCAGGATATCCCCCCGGAGGACCGTCATCCCTTGCCGCTGCGGGTCCAGTGATGGGGGTTTCCTGGCCAAAACCGTCACCGTCTGGCCCTGGTCCAGGGCCTGTTCCAAAACCTGCCGCCCTATTCCCCGGGTCGCCCCGATAATTAAGATGTTCATCTCTCACCCTCTGGATGGCTCCGTTTTCCGAGGCAGCCTTACTGAATCCGTCTTCTGGTTGAGACAATCGAAAAAAGTTTTTGCACCCCTCAGCCTAACCCTCCCGCCTCGAGGGGCTATGCCTTTCCCGCACAATTATAAAAGGCGGCCCGGCACAGCCTGGGGTATAGTGGGTTCCCAAGTGGAAATTGGGAACCGGGATGATGATTACTCGGCGGAATATCAGAGTTAACTTTTTATTCTTGCTGACAGCATGTTATCACTTTAGCATACCGAGGAACTCCGCACCAGGGGGCCGCTTTTAACGGAGAGAAATCCCACAGATATGGCCTGCTGACCCCAGGCGGCGAATTCATCCGGGGTGAGATAACGGGCCACCGGGACGTGGCGGCGGGAGGGGGCCAGGTATTGGCCCAGGGTGAGGTGATCCACTCCTGCCTGGCGCAGGTCAGGGAGGACGGCCGCGACTTCTTCGGGGGTTTCCCCCAGGCCCAGCATGAGGCCGGACTTGGTGGCCAGAGTCGGGTGGAGATTTTTGATCCGGGCCAGGAGGGACAGGGAACGGTTGTAATCCGCGCCGGGACGGATGCGGGGATACAGCCGGGGGACGGTTTCGATATTATGCCCCCAGAGGTCCGGGGCCGCCTCGGCCAGGGTTTCCAGGGCTGCGACCCGGCCTTGAAAATCCGGGGTCAGCACTTCGATGGTAAGATGGCCGCCCCCCCCCCGGCGCAGCACCCGCACCACCTCGCCAAAATGAGCCGCTCCGCCGTCGGACAGATCATCCCGGGTAACGGAAGTAAGAACCACGTGTTTGAGCCGGAGTTCCCGGACGGCTTGGAGAAGTCGCCAGGGTTCATCCACGTCCGTCGGTTGGGGGCGTCCGGGCCTCAGGTTGCAGAAGCCACAGGCACGGGTGCAGACATCCCCGAGAAGCAGAAAGGTGGCTGCGCCCTTAGACCAGCACCCACCGAGGTTGGGGCAGCGGGCACTCCGGCAGACGGTCTTCAGGCTCAGGGAGTCTATCAGTCCTGCCAAGCGAACGGTTTCCGGGGATAAGCGCGACTGCCGGTCGGCTTCTAACATACCCCTTAGCCAAATGGGATAAGGCATGGGTTCAGGGAGCTGATTTGTTGATCTGGAGCGGGATTGCCGGGGAAAAGGCCCGGGCAGCCCGGACCCTGGCCTCCACCTGGCCGTTGATACCGATAATCTCCGCTACGGCCCCAGAAGAAGGGGCGGCCTGGCATATCCCCGCCCACAGTAACAGACCGATCACCAGACCCAGTGGAACCCACCATTTGCCAGCCAGCCTTTGCCCAGACATTGATTTCTCCTTACCGATTATCTTGTGAAACCATGTGTCTCGGTGGTTTTTTGTTAACCACCGAGGCACAGAGGAGACAGGGATGACCCGGGACAGCCCCTCTGCCGGGGTCAGACTTCCCTGCCGGTCTGATCGCTGCACCTCCACATTTTACATCATATAGCACATTGGGAGGCTTTGGTAAAATTTTTCGACGGGTTTTTTGAGTATGTTGCCCCAAAGGATCCGGAAAATATCCTCATCCACCGGGAAGCGGGCGGATAAGGCTTGACGCCTTGGCATCGGAGGATTACTGTAAGCCATGGGGTCAAGACGGCGCCCGGGCGGGGTTCTGATGCAAGAAAACCGGCCCGAGGCGTTGCCGTTATTAGCTTGCTGTTAAGGAAAAGGAGCTACCTGGACGAGACCCAAAATGCCCTGTCTCGTTAATTCACAGCAATTAAACC
>VGSX01000322.1 GCA_016874895.1 Deltaproteobacteria bacterium | reverse complement strand
GGTGGAGGCGGCCCGGGCCAAGGGTATGCCGGTACAGGAATATGTTGACTTCGTCAGCGGCAAGTTTCGCCATGCCTGGGATGAGCTGCAGATCAGCTATGATAACTTTATCCGCACCACCGAGGATCGGCATGTTCGGGTGGTGCAGTATGTGCTGCACCGGGTGTATGACAAGGGAGATATTTATTTCAGCGAATACGCCGGGCAGTATTGTTACGGGTGTGAACGCTTCGTCCTGGAGCGGGAACTGGTGGACGGCAAGTGCCCGGATCACCAGGTGAAACCTACTTTTGTGAAAGAGGGCAACTATTTCTTTCGCATGAGCCGCTACCAGAACTGGCTCATCCAGCATATCCAGACTTATCCTACTTTCATCCGCCCGGAACGCTATCGCAACGAAGTTCTGTCATTTCTGAAGGAACCTCTGGAGGACCTGTGTATTTCCCGGCCCAAGGCCAGGGTTCCCTGGGGCATCACCCTCCCCTTTGACGAAAACTATGTCACCTATGTCTGGTTCGACGCCCTCATCAACTACCTGACGGGTTTGGGTTATCCTGAGTCGCCGTCCTTTCAGAAATTCTGGCCTGGCTGCCAGCACCTCATTGCCAAAGATATCCTGAAACCCCATGGCATTTACTGGCCCACCATCCTGAAAGCGGCCGGCCTGGAGACTTATCAACATCTCAATGTCCACGGCTACTGGCAGATCGGCCAGGGCAAGATGTCCAAGAGTCTGGGCAATGTGGTGGAACCCCAGCGTCTCGTCAACCAGTACGGCCTGGATCAGGTGCGTTACTTCTTTTTGCGGGAAATGGTCTATGGCCTGGACGCCGCCTTCAACGAGGAAGCCCTGGTGGGCCGCATTAATTCCGACCTGGCCAATGATCTGGGCAACCTTTTCTCCCGGACGCTGGCCATGGTGTTTAAATATCGCCAGGGGATGATCCCAAGCCCCGGCCAGACCGGGCCCCAGGAAGAGGAACTGCAATCTTTGGCCCAGGCGGTGCGGGATGATTTCCTGAGCCACCTCCCGGAACTGGAATTCCATAAGGCCCTCATGCGTTTGTGGGAGTTCATCAGTGAAGTCAACCGCTACATTGTCGTGGCCGAACCCTGGCAGCTTTATAAAAATCAGGACCAGGACCGCCTGGATGTGGTCCTCTATACCCTGGTGGAGGCCCTCCGGTGGATCGCCCTGCTGTTATACCCGGTGATGCCCGTCAGCGCTCCCAAGATGCTGGAGCAACTGGGCCTGCCGGAGGATACCTGGCGGGCCGGCCTGCCGGCGCTCCTGTCCTGGGGGCAATTTCCCGCCGGGACCAGACTGAACCGGGGCGATGCCTTATTCCCCCGTTTGGAGGTGCTGGAAATTAAGGACGAAAGTGAAATCAGAGCCACTACCCTGATGGAGCCGGTGAAGCCTCAGGTTGATCTACAGGGTTTCCACCAGCTGGACCTGAGAGTTGGCGTCATCAGGGCCGCCCAGAAGATAGCTAAATCAGACAAGCTCCTGAAACTAGACGTGGATATCGGAGAACCCCGGCAGGTGGTGGCCGGCATCGCCCAGAATTATGAACCGGCCGACCTCATCGGCAAACAGGTGGTTGTGGTGGTTAACCTCAAACCGGCCAAGCTCATGGGCGTGGAATCCCACGGCATGGTCCTGGCAGCCAAAAGTGATGATGGTCTCTATCTCATATGCCCGGAAAAAGACGTCAGGCCGGGAGCCCCGGTCTCTTGACCCTTGGCAGACCTTTTTCGTCTTCCTGCTGACGATCCTGCTGGCGGGCTGCGCCGGCGAGCGCCCCAAGCCCAAGGTGGCGCCCGAAGAAGCCGCGCCCTCCCCGCAAAGGCTCCGGGAGGCCATCGGCTACTATAGTGGAACCGCCTATAAATACGGCGGGGACAGTAAAGACGGCCTGGACTGCTCCGGTTTCGTCATGAAGGCCTACGAAATGGCCGGGATGCACCTACCCCGGACCTCGGAACAGCAATTTCAAGGCGGCAAGCGGGTGAGCCGAAACAACCTTAAATACGGCGACCTGGTTTTCTTCAACAGATATTGCCAGAGTAAATATTCCTACGCCACCGCCAGCATCCTGGCCGGACTCTTTGCCTGGGACGAGCAGCCCTGCCACGTGGGCATCTACATCGGCAACGACCGTTTCATCCACGCCTCCGCCACCCGGGGCGGCATCATGGTTAGCACCCTGAACCAGGACGCCTGGAAACGCTCCCTCATCGGCGCCCGCCGCTATTTACCGGAATAATACTGGTTTCCGGTTTCCGGTTTAGGGAGCGACATGGGGGTTCAGGCGCCGCACCTGCAAAAAGGTTATCATTGCCGGAGGTGGCCGAAAGCAGCCATGCTGGTTTCTTCCGGGAAGGCCGGCTGAGCCTGTTCCAGCCACCGGAAGTAGGCCTGATAATGCTCCTTTAGCCCCAAGGTGGTCTGGCGAAAGGCCAGGTTGAGCTGCAGATATGCCAGGGTGCTGACGGCCATACCCGCCAGGAAGCGGCGGGCTATACCCCTGAGGCTGTACAGCGCAGTTCGAAACTGTAGATACCCCTGGGCCAGCTCTTCCAGGCTCAGGCGCAAGGGATGGAATACCGGGGAGATATGGTCATAGAAGGCCCAATGCCGGTGCAGCAACCGTCCTGCCGAGGCCAGGCGCTGGAAAACCACCGTACCAGGATAAGGGGTTAAGACATAGGCACTTATGGAGGGGATCTGATGCTCCATGATAAAATCCAGTGTTTGGGAAAAGATGGTCTGGTCATGTTCATCCAGGCCGAAAATAAAGCTGCCGTGTAGCATCACCCCCGCGGCTCGGGCTCTCCTGATGGCAAGGCCGGTGTCCGCCAGTGACACCGCTTTCTTTAAATGTTTCCGGCTGCCGGCGGCAATGCTCTCGAAACCCACGAGCATCCCCTTAAGACCGGCTGCCACGGCCCGGTGAAAAAGGTCTTCGTCCAGAATGAATCTCAAGGGGACCTGGGCGATGAACTTAACCCGCAGTTTACTCAAGGCGGAGAAAAGTTCCAGGGCGTATTCCCGGCTCGTTGTCAGGTTATCATCCAGGAAGGCCACATAATTGTCGCGGACAGGTTCTATCTGGGCCAAGACCCGGCTGATGGGAACATTCCGGACCCGGCTGCCATAAATCTGGCTGACGGAACAGAATTCGCAGCGAAAAGGACAGCCCCGGCTGGTTATCACAGGACAAAGGACCGGGCCCCGGGGCTTGTCTTGCTGCTCATAGTGCACCAGGGGTATCTCAAGCACCTCAGGCCGTTCCTGATCATGGTGATAATAGGGTTTTAACTGGTGGCGCTCGGCATCATCCAGGACCTGTCCCCAAAGGGACTCTGCCTCGCCCACCAGCACCGCATCGGCATACTGGCGGGCTTCCTCCGGCAGGACAGAGGGGTGGATGCCCCCCAGGATAACCCTGGCTCCGGTTGCCCGGAAGATTTTGGCCAGTTTATAGGCCCGGGGAGCGGTGGCCGTCATGACGGTGATGCCCACGAGATCCCACGTGCCCGACCAGGGTATGGCCTCCCGTTCTTCTTCCACCGTGGTTACCTGGTGTTTTTCAGGGCTCAGGGCTTTGAGGATGAGAAGGGACATCTGGGGAAGATTGAGCCAGGCGGGTCTGGCTTCCCAGCCAGGTGCGGTCACGGGGTATTCCAGGCGGGGTGATATCAATAGAATGCGCATGGGAGTTTTTTTTTACCGTTTCCGGTTGCTGATTACCGGCTTAAAGCTAAAAATAACATTATTTTTCTGTTTAACAGTTCCTCATGGGCCGATGGCTCACCCGTAAGGTAGGAAAAGGTTGTTTGAAGGCGGGATGCGCTCCGCTTTCCCGCCCTACATGGTGAACTTTTCAGTTTGAAGGCGGGATGCGCTCCGCTTTCCCGCCCTACATGGTGAACTTTTCATAACAGTTGAAGGTTGATTGGGTTGCTTCTGGTTTAATCCAAAGTCTGCCCCAGTTCTTCGGCCCGTTGGGCATACACCTGCA
>VGSX01000321.1 GCA_016874895.1 Deltaproteobacteria bacterium | reverse complement strand
GCCGGCCACATCCACCGCCTGGGGTGAGGCTACCCGGATAGCTGCAGCGACATTATCCGGGTTTAAGCCCCCGGCCAGCACGATGGAGCCGTATTGTTTGGCTTCCCGGGCCAGGGACCAGTCAAAACTCTCCCCCGTACCCCCCCGCTGCCCGGCTTTATAAGTATCCAGGAGAAAGGCCCTGACTCTTCCCTGATACGACGTCATCTGGTCCAATGACTCCCGGTCCTTGACTCGGATAGCTTTCATGACATTGCGGGACAGGAAGCGGCAGTATTCCGGCGGCTCCTCCCCGTGCAGTTGCACCCAGTCCAGGCGCGTTATTTCGGCTATCTCCTGCACGATGGCAGCGGGCTCGTCCACAAACACCCCCACGCTCACAACCAAAGGCGGCAACTGGGCGATGATCTGCCGGGCCGCCTCCGGAGTGATGGCCCTGGGGCTTTTGGGGTAGAAGATAAAACCCAGGGCGTGGGCCCCCAGTGCCGCTGCGGCCAGGGCGTCTACCAGATTAGTAATCCCGCAGATTTTGACGCGAATTAACTTCATATTCTTTCTAACCACCCACTGACCACTAACCACTGACCACTGTCTCTCCCCGCAACTCCCGCAGCTTCTGCCCCGGGTCCAAGGCCTTGACCAGCGACTCGCCGATAAGGAAGGCCTTGATGCCTCCTTCCTCCAGGCGAACCAGGTCCTCCCGCCGGTTTAAGCCAGAAGCAGCCACTATGGTCACCCCTTGGGGCACCAGAGGGGCCAGAACCAGAGCCCTATCCATATCCACCTCAAAAGTCTGCAGATTCCGATGGTTAACGCCGATCAAGGTAGCCCCTGCGTCCAAGGCCCTGACCAGCTCGGCTTCGGTGTAAACCTCCACCAGGGCTTCCAGCCCTAAATTCTGGGTCAGGAGCAGCAGGGCCCGGAGCATGCCCGCCGGCAATATGGAGACGATGAGGAGCAGGGCGTCTGCGCCGATGGCCGCGCTCTCATACACCTGGATCATCTCTAAGATGAAATCTTTGCGTAAGATTGGGATGGTTATCTGTGGCCGCAAATCGGTGATGATCTCGGGAGCGCCTTGGAAGTAGTTCCTCTCCGTCAGCACCGACAGGGCCGCGGCGCCGTTGGCCTGATAGGCCAAAGCCAATTCCATGGGATCCAAATCCGGTGCCAGGAGTCCTTTGGAGGGGGAGGCCTTTTTGATTTCCGCGATAATGGCCGGAGGGGGCGTTTCCTCTAAAGCGGCCCTTAAACTCAGGGGCCGGGGCCGGGATTCGATCCGGGTCCGGAATTCCTGCAGGTGCTCCGGAGTGAACAGACGCCGGTTTTCCCTTACTTTATCCGTTACAATGCGGTCGAGAAAGGTACTCATGGCTGCGGCCCGAAGGATTTGCTCTTGCGGATCAGGGCCTCTAATTTCGCCATGCCCCTGCCGCTGTTAATAATGTCCTTGGCCAAGGCGATGCCTCCGGCAAAATCCGGGGCCAGCCCTGCGCCCAGAAAAGCCGCCGCGGCATTCATAGCCACCATATCCTGCTTGGGTCCCGGTTCCCCGGCCAACACCCGACGGACTATGGCGGCGTTCTCAAAAACATCCCCTCCCCGGATATCCTCTATCGTGCCCCGGGGCAGTCCAAAATCCTCGGGGGTTATGGAGTACGACCTGATCTGCCCCTGGTGCACCTGGCACACTTTGGTGGGACCGGTGATGCTGATCTCGTCGAAGGAGCCCTCCCCATACACCACAAAGGCGCTCTGGGTCCCCAGGTCCAGGAGCACCCCGGCCAATAAATCCGTCAACCGTTCTTCATAGACCCCCACCACCAGGATATTGGCCCCCGCGGGGTTCGTGAGGGGTCCCAGGATATTGAAAATAGTGCGGATGCCGATCTCCCGGCGCGGTCCGATGGCAAAACGCATGGCCCCGTGCAACTGCGGCGCAAAGAGAAAACCGATCCCCACCTCCCGGATGCACTCCGCCACCTGCTCCGGGGTCAGGTTCAGGTTAATGCCCAGGGCCTCGATGACGTCCGCAGAACCGCAGCGGCTGGATACCGCCCGGTTGCCATGCTTGGCCACCTTGAGCCCGGCCCCGGCCACCACAAAGGCGGTGGTGGTGGAAACGTTAAAGGTATTGGTGGCGTCGCCGCCGGTGCCCACCGTATCCACGATGGTCTCCCGGTCCACGTTGATCTCGTCCCGGTCCAGGTCCACCAGGGCGTCGTTCACCGGGATGCGGGTGGCCTTGGCCCGCATGACCCGGGCCGCGGCGGCAATCTCGGTAACGGTTTCCCCCTTCATGCGCATGGCCGTAATAAAGGCGCCGATCTGGGCATCCGTGGCCTGCCCGGTCATGATCGTCTCCATGGCCCCGGTCATCTCTGCGGCCGTCAGGTCCTGGCGGTTCACCAGTTTCAGGATATAATCTTGCATCATTTATTCACTCTTTCACCGTATTGGTTGTCTCTGAGAGCCACCAACTTAGTTTTGCTGAAAGCTGATCGCTGAACGCCCGCTCTTAAACAAGCAGCGCCTGCCCCTCACATTCCACGCACTGGGGGGATTTGCCCAAAAGGAATTCTTCCGCGGCGGCCACTCCCGCGGCCAGGGCCCGACGGTTTAGATCTGCGGTTCCTGGGGGCACCCGGGCCAACACCGCCTTTTCCAGACTTTCCAGGCTGAGCACTCCCGAAATCTTCGCCAAGGCCCCCAGGGCCACGATATTGGCCACCATTTCATTGCCCAGTTCCTGCCGGGCGATGCGGGTGAAGGGCAGAGCAATGGCCCGGGGGGTGGGCAGGTCCTTCACCAGGGTAGCGTCCACCAGGAGCAGGCCCCCGGGTTTAATATCCTGGCAATAAGCATCGCAGGCCTTCTGATTCATGGCCACCACGATGTCAGGTTTGATGGCCTTTGGATAATCGATCTCCTCTTCGCTGATGACCACCTCCGCCTTGGAGGCCCCGCCCCTGGCCTCCGGGCCGTAGGACTGGGTCTGGCAGACCTGTTTGCCTTCTTGGATGCCCGCGGCTTCCGCCAGGATGATGCCGGCCACGATAATTCCCTGCCCCCCGGAACCACCTAAACGCACCTCGAATCGTTCCATGTTCCCTCTTCCCTCTTCCCTCTTCCCTTTTCCCTATTCCCTTTTCCCCCTGGTTTTGGCGGCTTCCCGGATTTTGCGCAGCTCCCGGGTGTACACCGGCAGGTCCCGATCTACGAGGGTGCCGATGGTGATCTTGCCAACCAACTCCTCCGGGGTCATTTTCTGGGCTTTCTCTACCCGGACCGCGGTTTCTTTCTGCCGCTTCAGCATCTCCACCGGCCCCCCCAGTTTGTTTTTCCGGCCATAGAGGGTGGGGCAATGGCTCACGGCTTCGATGACCGCAAAACCCCGCTTTTTAATACCGGTTTCAATCAACTGGTCCAACAAGATGGCGTGAAACACGGTGCTGCGGCCCACAAAAGCGGCCCCGGCGGTCACCGCCAGTTCGGCAATGGAAAACGGCTGTTCGATGTTCCCGTACAGGGCCGTGGTGGCCAGAGCGCCGTAGGGGGTGGTGGGGGAGTACTGTCCCCCGGTCATGCCGTAGGTGTTGTTGTTGACAATAAGGGCCGTTAAGTTAAGATTGCGCCGGGCCGCGTGGATAAAATGATTGCCGCCGATGGCGGTGGCGTCGCCGTCCCCCATGATGACGATGACCTGGAGGCTAGGATTGGCCAACTTCACCCCGGTGGCAAAGGTCAGGGCCCGGCCGTGGGTAGTGTGCAGGGTGTTGAAATCCACATAAACCGGCATCCGTCCGGCGCAGCCGATTCCCGAGACCAGGACGATCTCGTCCTGGGTATAACCGGACCGGTCAATGGCCCGGATCAGGGCCCCCAGGACAATGCCGTTGCCGCAGCCCGGGCACCAGACATGGGGAAATTTCTTGTCATGCCGCAGGTATTTATAAATCAGTTTGGTGGTTTCAGCCATTGTTTATCCAGTGGTCAGTGGCCGGTGGTCAGTGGTCAGTTTTCGGTTTTTAGTTTTT
>VGSX01000320.1 GCA_016874895.1 Deltaproteobacteria bacterium | reverse complement strand
GGATGTACAGAGCCGGATCAACCGGAAGCAGGGCAAGACCCTGGTCAAGGTGCAGCCTCAGGACCTCCTGAAATTCGGACTTATCCCGGAATTTGTGGGACGGCTGCCGGTCATCGCCACCCTGGAGGAATTGGACGAAGACGCTTTGGTCCGCATCCTGAAGGAGCCTCGCAACGCTTTGGTAAAACAGTACCAGAAGTTGTTTGAGATGGAGCGGGTGCATCTCCGTTTCACCGAAGGGGCCCTGGTGGCCATAGCCCGGGAGGCCTTGAAACGGCGTTCCGGGGCCAGGGGGTTACGGGCCATCCTGGAGCAGGCCATGCTGGATATTATGTATGACATCCCCTCTCTGAAGAATGTCCGGGAATGTCTCATCAACGAAGATTTTATCCTCAAACACGAGAAACCCATTTTAGTTTTTGAGCCTCAGGCCGAGAGCGCCTAGCAATGCAAGAGGATGTGACTATCTCATGATATTTAAATTGAACAAGCCCAAACCGGCTTTGGAAGGAAGGAAAAAAGATATTTTTGCAGTGCCGTTGCTGCCCCTCAGGGACATCGTCATCTTTCCCCACATGGTGGTGCCCTTGTTCATCGGCCGGGAGAGGTCCATTGCCGCCCTGGAGCATGCCATGGGCCAGGATAGTTACATCCTCCTATGCACCCAGAGAGACGCCAAAAAGGACGAACCCGGCGAGAACGATATTTACCGCTTCGGTACTCTGGGCAATATTCTCCAACTCCTGCGTCTGCCGGACGGCACTGTCAAGGCCCTCATTGAGGGCAAGATGCGAGCTGAAATCCGCCATTTTCTGGCCAATCCGAATTATTTCATCGTGGAAGTGGAAGAAATCGGGGAATCCTATGATCCTTCGGCCGAAGTGGAAGCTCTCATCCGGACCAATATTGCCTCTTTTGAGCAATACATCAAGCTGAACAAGAAAATCCCCCAGGAGGTCCTGCAGGCGGTCTCCACCTTGGCCGATCCGGGACGTCTGGCGGATAACCTGGCTTCCCATCTGGCCATCAAGATCGAAGAAAAGCAGCCGATTCTGGAAATAATCAATCCTGTCAAGAGGTTGGAAAAAGTCCTGTTCATCATGCAACGGGAAATCGAGGTTCTCCAGATCGAAGGGCGTATCAAGAACCGGGTCAAGAAACAGATGGAGAAGACCCAGAAGGAATACTACCTTAACGAGCAGATCCGGGCCATCCAGAAGGAGATGGGGGAGAAGGATGATTTTAAGAGCGAAATCCAGGACCTGGAAAAGCGGATCAAAAAGAAGCGTCTAAGTGCCGAGGCCAACACCAAGGTGCGCCATGAACTCAAGAAACTCAAGCTGATGAGCCCCATGTCGGCGGAAGCCACTGTGGTCCGGAACTATATCGACTGGATACTGTCCCTGCCCTGGTATGATAAGACCAAGGACAAACTGGATATCGTGGCCGCGGAGCGCATCCTGGAAGAAGATCACTATGGCCTGGAAAAGCCCAAAGAACGCATCCTGGAGTACCTGGCGGTGCAGAGCCTGGTGAAAAAAATGAAAGGCCCCATCCTCTGCCTGGTGGGACCGCCGGGGGTGGGCAAGACTTCCCTGGCCAAATCCGTGGCCCGGGCCCTGGGGCGCAACTTCGTGCGTCTGTCGTTGGGGGGGGTCAGGGACGAAGCCGAAATCCGGGGCCACCGGCGCACTTATATCGGCGCCCTGCCCGGCAAAATTATCCAGTCGCTGCGCAAGGCCAAGACCAATAACCCGGTTTTCTGCCTGGACGAAGTGGACAAGATGAGCACCGATTTTCGGGGCGATCCTTCTGCGGCCCTCCTGGAGGTGTTGGACCCGGAACAGAACTACGCCTTCAATGATCATTACCTGGACATGGACTATGATCTTTCGGAAGTGATGTTCATTACCACAGCCAATAATCTTTATTCCATCCCGCTGCCGCTCCAGGACCGGATGGAGATCATTCGCATACCGGGCTATACCGAGGTGGAAAAGCTCCACATTGCTCAGCTCTTTCTTATCCGGAAGCAGCGGGAGGCCAACGGCCTGACCCCGGAAAACATTGATTTTTCGGAAAACGCCATCCTTACCATCATCCGGCAATACACCCGGGAGGCGGGGGTGCGGAATCTGGAGCGGGAGATTGCCAGCGTCTGCCGGAAGGTGGCCCGGGAAGTGGCCAAAGAGGGTCCGGAGCATAAGGTACGGGTATCCAGCCAGACGATAGCTAAGTATCTGGGGGTTCCCAAGTTCCGCTTCGGCCGCAGCGAAGAGAAGGACGAAGTGGGTCTGACCACCGGATTGGCCTGGACCGAGTTTGGGGGGGAACTGCTCCTCACTGAGGTGGTCATCCTTCCCGGTCGGGGCAAACTGACCATTACCGGCAAACTGGGCGACGTCATGCAGGAGTCGGCCCAGGCGGCCATGAGCTATGTCCGCTCCCGGGCGGCGGATCTGGGGTTACCCCTGGATTTTTATCGGCGGGTGGATATCCATATTCATATTCCCGAGGGGGCCATTCCTAAAGACGGCCCGTCCGCCGGTATTACTCTGGCTACTACGCTGGTTTCGGCGCTGCTGAAGATTCCGGTTTACCGGGATGTGGCCATGACCGGTGAAATCACCCTGCGGGGTCGGATACTCCCCATCGGCGGCTTAAAAGAAAAGATTATCGCGGCGCACCGGGGCCAGATCAAGACCGTGATCATTCCCAAGGACAACGAAAAAGATCTGAAGGATATTCCTCCCCGGATCCTTAAGGCCGTGGAGATTGTCACAGTGGAGCATATGGACGAGGTGTTGTTGCGGGCCCTGGCCCTGGCGGAACCCGAAACCTTGTTCAAGGCCCGCCCGGATGCTGCGGAAGCACCGTCGCCGGCATTTTTGCCGCCTTCCCCCGAGGGGCCGGGAGAACATGAAATCCATGCACATTGAGGCGGGTATTGCCAGAAAATTTTTAGGACCGGGGAGCTTGACAAACCAGAGAGTAGTCTGATATACAATAAAGGCTTATTGAGGAGCGGGCGGATAGCTCAGCTGGGAGAGCATCGGCCTTACAAGCCGGGGGTCACAGGTTCGAACCCTGTTCCGCCTACCAGCCGCTTCAGCCGACAAGTGATGACACATCCGGGGGCGTAGTTCAGTTTGGTTAGAACGCCGGCCTGTCACGCCGGAGGTCGCGAGTTCGAGTCTCGTCGTCCCCGCCAATGATAACGAGAGGTTAGCTATAATGGCTGACCCTATTTTAATTCGTCCCCACCAGTATCCCCACCAATATAAATCACAATCGTCTTGCAGACTGACAAAGAATCAGTGCAAAAAAATTCTCGTTAGCATCGGTCCAGGGCTTATCGGGCTATTTTTTTGGGCCAACTTCATTAGTCCCATCATACTGACAAAATTAAGGGGCAAAGGTTTTCTTACCTATTTAGCCCTTCAGAACGGAAGAAGACTGATTAACACCCGAACACGGTCAAAATCACGCTCCGTCATTTCACGGAAAATCTTCTGAGACAACGCCATAATCAGATGTTTCTCCTTTTTAAAAGCATTATCCGTGTATTTCTCCCCTTGTTTCAACCATTTGAGCGTGGACATAATGTGCATAAGAAATTCTGTTGGAATAGCTAAGTCGGACAAGTCTTTCCACCCGGTTGGCTTACGAAATTCCGCCCAGCAATAAGCCTCCATTCGCCTATCGCACTTGCCCTTGCACGCAAAATACATGCGTTCCGATATGGCCAATTTAGAATACCTGTTAGCTCGCGCCAAGGTAACTGGCATTCTCACGGAGATAGTCGTTCGGAAGAAACCGAGATTTTGCCAGTTACGGATAGAAAGCCAGAAGAAATTACGACCTATACACCACAAACCCAGGAGCAAAAAAAACAACCAGAGGATAAAACTGAAAAATTAACGCCTAAATTCGGCCCGCCCGATCTGGCGGCGCTGTGGAACGAACTGGGTTGCCGGCCCCAGGTGCAGAAGCTCACCGACGACCGTCGCAAGAAGGCCGGTTCCCGCCTGCGGCCGCGGGGT
>VGSX01000319.1 GCA_016874895.1 Deltaproteobacteria bacterium | reverse complement strand
CGAATGATCTCAAGTTCTTGGAAACCTATCTACCGGTTTCGAATAAGATAACTGCTCTGAGCCACGCTTTTCTCTCCTGACATCCTGAGAACAGCTTTATCACAAAAATTTATGTCGTCACCCCAAAATGATCATATAGTAATTTTTCTTCTATACCCTGTGATCGGTTACTTGAATTTTAGATTTGTAGACCTGCTAACCGCAGGCCATCCAGGAGAGCATTAACCAAATCTTTACTCTTCACGTAGCAGCCGATGAGGAACGGGCCGTTGGTTGAGAAATCCGGTTTCAAGGAAAGGAGTTCGGCCAGGGCCTGGGCGGCCTCCCGCTCTCTCCCCAACCGGCCCAGGGCCGCGGCGCGCAGGAGCGGATCCCAGAACAACTGGGGCATCTGGAATTGTTGGGCTTCCTGAAGGGCCTCCATATACCTGCCCTGGCGGTAAAAATTGCAATACGGCGCCATACGGAACCAGCCCGGGTAGTAAGGATTCAACTCCGTGCCTTTCCCCATAATGGCCAGCCCCCGGTCCCACTCGCCAGAGAGCGCCAGCAGCCAACCTAAATATCCGATATAGAAGGGGGAGTTGGGGTTAAGGGCCATGGCCTTCTCCGTTTCCAATAAGAACAGGTCCCGTTCATCGAAGCGGAAATGGAGGTAGGCCATGGCAGCCCGCACCTGTTGGTTCTGCGAATCCAGCGATACCCCTTTCTTGGCAAAAACCAGGGCTTTTTCCAGGGGGGTCTTCAGGGGAGAGAGTTGCAGCGTGTAGTTCATGCAATAAAGGTGTGCCAGCATGGACCAGGCCAGGCCGCATTTCGGCTCCCGAGTAGCGGCTTGTTCCAGAACGCGGATGGTCTCCTCAAAGGTTTCGGGAGTCAAGACGTTGACATGATAGTAGAAATGGAGGAAGGCTTCATAGGTTTCAAGAGATTCCGGGGGCTTCTTGCGGGATTCTGCAGACAGGCTCCGGGGGATAATGCCATACTCGCTGCCGATTTTTGCCGCAACATTCTGGGCAATCTCTTCCTGCAGGGCGATGAGCCTGTCAGGTCTCAGCATGCGCTGGTATTGCTCCCCCCACACCTGCAGGCCGTTTAAGGTATCCACCACGCGGACCGTTATTTTGATGAGTCTCCCTTCCTTGCGGATGCTACCCTCCAGGAGAAATCGAATGTTAAGGTCCCGACCCACTTGCCGGGCGTCGAACTTCTCGCCTTTCCAGCGGAGAGTGGATTGGCAGGCGATAACCCGCAAATCCTGGTAACGGGCCAGTTCGTTGGTTATTTCTTCGGCCAGGCCATCGGCAAAAAACTCCTGCTTCAGGTCGCCCGACAGGTTGAGCAGGGGCATTACCGCCACCGAGGGCCCTGGGGGCAATGTCAGGACAGCTTCAGCCCGGTCCGCCGTCGACGCCTCCATTCCGGCTTCCTGACTGCCAGCCAGATGAAATGTTGGCACATAGGAACCTTTGAGGATATCGATCTTCACCCGGTCCTGCCTACCGATGGTGAGATAGTAGCGCTCCAGAGCCCGGCGCAGCCTGCCGCCCTGGATCCTCACAATGGTGTCTTTGACTGCATCAAAGTCCGCATTTCGGCCAAAAACTTCGGTGGCCACGGTGTAGCCCTTAATCTCCTGGGTGCAACCGGTTAAGGTTTTTTCCACCACAAAACGGAGAAAGTCGCGCAACCTCGGTGAGTTCTGAAAGTCCGGGCTGGCCAGTATTTTGTCCAGTTGCTGCCTGATTTCATCTTCAAAGATGCTAGGGCAGTTGGGACCCGGCTGGCATGGGCTGATCGGCTTAGAAGGCATTGTCAAGCAGGAATGGAGCCAATAAATTAATATAATTGAAAATTATGGTATTTAGAGCTCATGTCTGCACCTGTGAGTCACTGTTACTTACTTTTATTGTTTTATATCATTTAATATTATCTATCTCAAGTTAATGAAATGGACCTCGAGAAAATTTAGACATAAGCCGTGCATACCGGTCTTGCCTCGATCATGGAGCGTTTTCCTGAAGAGAGAAAAGCCTTGTTGCTCCTCTTTCAGGAAAGTCTTTCCTTTCAGTCCCTCTGCGACGACTATGGGGAGTGTCTGGCTGCGCTCCGAACCTGGACCCAGACAACCTCCAAGGAGTCGCCCGCCATCTGCCGTGCCTACAAGGAGCTTCTGATGGACCTGGAGCAGGAAGTCCGGCGCTATCTTGAGCTTGAAGAGGCTTAAGAGCTATGCCTTTTATCAGCCTGTAAGCTACCAGGGAGAAAAACGTGCATGACGTCCCACGGTGAAATGCTCCTGGAACAACCTGCCGCAGATACGTTGAAAGTGGTTCTCTCCGGGGATTGGCAGCTTGGCGGCGACCTGCCGGAAGCCGCCAGGGTGGAGCAGATGCTAAAGAGTAAACCAGGGGTGCGCCACCTGGTCTTTGACAGCCAGGGGCTGACGCATTGGGATTCGGGCCTGCTCACCTTCCTGATGAATGTCCGCACGTTCTGCGACTTCCATCATATTAAACTGGACGGCACCGGGCTTCCTGAAGGGGCAAAGAGACTTTTGGAGTTGGCCGCCGCGGTGCCGGAAAAGAAAGACGCCCGTAAAGGGGAGGAACAGGCGTCGTTTCTCACCTCTCTGGGGAATCAAACCGTCGATTTTTTTAAAGGCGCCGGTGATCTGCTGGAATTCCTGGGCGAGGTCGTCATTGCCGTTTTGAGGCTGCTCACCGGCAAGGCCCAGTACCGCCGGGCCGATCTGTGGCTCATCCTGCAGGCCGTCGGCGCCCAGGCGGTGCCCATCGTCTCCCTCATCAGCTTTCTGGTGGGGCTGATCCTGGCCTTCATCGGCGCTATTCAGTTGAAGTTGTTCGGGGCCCAGATTTTTGTAGCCGATCTGGTGGGCATTGCCATGGTGCGCCTGATGGCGGCGATTATGACCGGCATCGTCATGGCCGGCCGCACCGGTGGGGCCTTTGCCGCCCAGTTGGGGACCATGCAGGTGAACCAGGAGATCGACGCCCTGAAAACTCTGGGTATCTCGCCCATGGAGTTCCTGGTGCTGCCCCGGATGCTGGCCCTGGCCCTGATGATGCCCCTGCTGTGCCTGTACGCCAACCTCATGGGCATCCTGGGGGGCATGGTGGTGGGGGTCGGGATGCTAAACATCGACCTGATCCAGTATTATAACCAAACGGCCGCGGCCGTGGACCTCTGGAATCTGGGTATCGGCCTTTTTTCCGGCTTCATTTTCGGCATCATCGTGGCCCTGTCGGGCTGCATGCGGGGCATGCAGTGCGGCCGCAGCGCCTCGGCGGTGGGTGATGCGGCGACGTCCGCGGTGGTTACGGCCATCGTCGGCATCATTATTTCCACCGCGCTGATCACTATTGTCTGTGACATTCTGGGGATTTAATGAGTTTTCTGGTTTCCGGTTGCCAGTTTCCGGTAAAACTTCTTATTGGTAGTCCCCAGAGGATACCAGGAGCTGGTACAAAGGGAAAAGGGAAAAGGGAAAAGAAGTTAGAGAGGGAGGGAAATGTGATAGAGGGCTTCCCGGAGGAAAATCGGTTAAGATCATTCACCTCCTTCAGCATGGCAAAAACTGTTTTATGGTAAGAAGCTCACTAACCGGGGAAAAAGGCTCATGACGGAAAAAGAACCCCACATCCGTGTCGAAAATCTCACCATGGCCTATGGTGATTTTGTCCTCATGCGAGATCTGACCTTCACCATCTACCGGGGAGACATTTTTATTATCATGGGCGGCAGCGGCTGCGGTAAGAGCACCCTGATGATCATTTTAAGCGGTTTAAAAACCCCGGCCAAGGGCAAGGTTTTTTACGGGGACGTCGATTTCTGGGGTGCGGATCAGGAGACCCGGGACCGGATCATGCGCCGGGCCGGGGTGATGTATCAGAGCGGGGCGCTCTGGAGTTCCATGACCCTGGCCGAGAATGTGGCTCTGCCGTTGGAGACCTATACGAACCTGTCCCCGGTCCGGATCCGGGAGATTGTCAAACTTAAACTGGCGTTGGTGGGATTGGCCGG
>VGSX01000318.1 GCA_016874895.1 Deltaproteobacteria bacterium | reverse complement strand
CTGGCCCTGCAGGGATTGGAAACGATATTCCTGGGGCACTTCCCCCGGGGTGCGGGCATATTTCGGGGCCAGGCTGCAGCCGGCCAGGAGCAGGATCAGGAGGAGCGCCCAGGCCTGCCGTCTCACGGTGCACCTCCCTGCCGCCCCCGGCCCTCGAGCGCCGAGGCCGGTTCGACAGTCCCGGGGGCCGGACCCCGGACCTTGGCCATGAGAGTTTCCACTGCGTAATAGAGCACCGGAATGAAGAACAGGCTCAGCAGGGTCGCCATGGCCATGCCGAAGACCACGGCCGTGCCCACCGACCAGCGGGCCGCAGCCCCGGCCCCGGAAGACAGCACCAGGGGCATCAAGCCGAAGACCTCGGCCAGGGCGGTCATCAGCACGGCCCGGAAACGCAGGCGGGCCCCTTCTGCGGCCGCGTCAAAGGTGGAGAAGCCCTCCTGCTCCTTTTTGTTCTTGGCGAATTCCACGATCATGATAGACAGTTTGGCGTTAAGGCCGATGAGCATGACGATGCCCACCTGGACGTAGACATCATTGGCCAGGCCCCGGAGCCAGATCCCCAGAAAGGCCCCGAAGACGACGATGGGCAGACCCAGGATAACCCCGAAGGGAATGGTCCAGCTCTCGTACAGGGCCGCCAGGGTCAGGAAAACGAACAGCAGGGAAAAGGCGAAGATATAGATGGCTTGGCCGCCGGCCAGCTTCTCCTGAAACGCCAGGCCGGTCCATTCGTAGCCGAAGCCGGGGGGGAGATTCTCCGACAGGCGGTCCATGGTGGCAATGGCATCCCCGGAACTGAAGCCCGGCGCGTTCTGCCCCACCAGTTCCGCGGACCGGAACATATTATAGCGTTTAATGAGGATGGGGGCGGTCTGGGAATTTACCGTCACCAGTGTACTCAGGGGCACCATCTCGCCGGTGGCATTGCGGACATAAATATCGCCGATGTTTTCCGGGCTTTGGCGAAAATCCGACTCGGCCTGGGCCATGACCCGGAACACCCTGCCGAACTTATTAAATTCATTGATCATATACCCGCCCAGGAAAAGCTGCAGACCGTCAAACACCCCTCTCAGCGGGATGCCCAGGGTCTGCACCTTGTCCCGGTCCACATCCAGTTTCACCTGGGGCACGTGGGCCTGGAAGGTGTTAAAAATGGCGGCGATGGACGGCTCCTGGGAGGCCTCGGCCACCATATTCTGGGCGGCCCGGAAGAGGTCATCCGGGGCTCGGGCGGCCCGATCCTGAAGTTGATACTGGA
The DNA here is from genome assembly GCA_016874895.1 of Deltaproteobacteria bacterium. GTDB lineage: Bacteria > Desulfobacterota > Desulfobaccia > Desulfobaccales > Desulfobaccaceae > Desulfobacca. Next base: position 2,786 of record VGSX01000318.1, on the reverse strand, counting down.
AGCCGCTGACATTGCCCATACCGGGAATGGCAGGCAAGGAATAGACAAAACTCCGGGCTTCGGGATAGGTGGCAAACTCCCGGCGCAGGCGCTGCATGATGGCCTCGACCTGGGTTTCCGGGGAAGTGCGTTTATCCCAGGGTTTTAGGGTCAGAACCAGGGTTCCGGCATCGGAGGCGAAGGTATTGGACATGAGGTTGAAGCCGCCCCAATTCATGACGACTTCCACACCTTCCAGGCCCATGGCAAACCTCTCCCCCCGGGTAAGCACGGCGTCGGTGCGTTCCAGGGAGGCCCCCGGCGGCAGGTTAAAAGTGACGAACACCACGCCCTGGTCTTCATCCGGCACCAATCCCGCCGGCAGGGTTTTCAGAAGGCTGCCGGCGCCCACGTAGACCGCCAACAGCAGCACCAGGGCCACTCCCAAGCGGCGCATGAAAAATCTCACCCCGCCCAGGTAGCCGGCGGTGGTCCGGTCGAACAGGCGGTCAAAGGCCCGGTTGTAGGCCGCCAAGAGGCCCCCCTGGTCTTTTTTGAGACGCAGAATCTTAACACATAAAGCCGGGGTCAGGGTCAGGGCCACCAGGATGGACAGCAGGGCGGCGATGCAGAGGGTGAGGGCGAACTGGCGGTAGAGCTGGCCGACGATGCCACCCAGGAAAATCACCGGAACATAGACCGACAGAAGGGCGCAGGCCACCCCGATCATGGGCCGGGTGACCTCGTCCATGGCCTTCAAGGTGGCCGCCAGGGGATCGAGCCCTTCCTTCATGTTGGCCTTGACCGCCTCCACCACCACGATGGCGTCGTCCACCACGGAGCCGATGGCCAGGACCAGACCGAACAGGGCCAGGGTATTGATGGAAAAACCCAGGGCCATGAACGCCGCAAAGGTGCCCACCATGGGTATGGGCACCACCAGACAGGGGATTAGGGTGGCCCGGAAATTCCCCAGAAAGATAAACACCACCAGCATGACCAGGCCCAGGGCCTTGAAGAGGGTAAAGACCACCTCTTGGAGGGCCGCCCGGACAAACAGGGTATTGTCGTATGACACCTCGTAATCCAGGCCCGGGGGGAAAATTCTCTTGGCTTCTTCCATGAATGCCCGGATATTGCCGGCCACCTCCAGGGCATTGGCGCCGGGCAACTGGTAGACCACCATGGTGGTGGAAGGCTTGCCGAAGCGCCGGGAAAAGGAATTGTACATCTGGGCCCCCAACTCGGTGCGGGCCACATCCCGGATGCGCAGGACCGACCCGTCCGGCAGGGCGCGGATGACGACATTTTCAAACTCTTCCTGTTCCGTCAGGCGGCCCTTGACGTCCACGCTGTACTGAAAACTGACATCAGGAGCGGCCGGCGGCTGCCCCACCTGGCCGGCCGGGGCCTGGACGTTCTGATCCCGCACCGCCCGGGCCAGATCCCGGGGCTCCAGACCCAGCCGGGCCAGCCGGTCGGGCCGGACCCACAGACGCATGGCATACTCCCGTTCCCCCACGATGACGATATTGCCCACGCCGTAGATCCGGGCGATGGGATCGAAGAGGTTGAGGCGGGCGTAATTGCTCAGGAACAGATCGTCATAGGAGTTGTCCGGGGAATACAGGGAAACCACGATGAGCATGTCCGGGGAGGCTTTTTTCACCTGGATGCCGAAATTTTTCACTTCCTGGGGCAGGGAGCGATCGGCCCGGCTCACCCGGTTCTGGACATCCACCTGGGCAATATCCAGATCAGTGCCCACGGCAAAGGTGCAGGTGAGGAAGTAGCGGCCGTCGCTGGTGCTGGTGGAAGACATGTAGAGCATGTTTTCCGCACCGTTCACCTCCTGCTCGATGGGGATGGCGACGTTTTCTTCCACCACCCGGGCGCTGGCCCCCACGAAGACCGTCTCCACCGTCACCGTGGGCGGACTGATGGGCGGGAATTGGGCAATGGGCAGGTTAAAGATGGACACCAACCCGGCAATCAGGATTACCAGGCCGATGACAATGGCGAAGATGGGCCGCTCAATGAAGAATTTCGACACGATTCCTCACCCTCCCGGCCGTTCCTGACCACTGTGCGGTGGCAGGGGCGTCACCAGCCGACCCGGGATGGCATTTTGCAAGCCTTCCACTACCACACGTTCACCGGGGCTCAATCCCGAGGTCACAATAAAGGAGTCATGGACGCGCTCCCCCAGGGTCACGGTGCGCAGCGATACCCGATTGTCCGGTTCCACCACCAGGACCGTTTGCACGTCCTGGACCCGCTGCACCGCCCTCTGGGGAATGAGCAGGGCTCCCTGCCGGTCTTCCAGGGGGAAGCGGATGCGGCCGAACAAACCGGGTTTCAAGATTATCTCGGGGTTGGGAAAGCTGACGAAGATCCTCAGGGTGCCGGTGGTGGGATCCAGGGCCCGGTCCACGAAACTGAGCCGGCCCTTGTGGGGATACACCGAGCCGTCCGCCATGATGAGCTCGAAGATTGCCTCTCGCTGCGCCTCCGCCTGGTTCCGGATGGTGGGAAACCTCTTGATCAGTTGCAGATAGTCGCTTTCGCTGATGGAAAAAACCACCCGCATGGGCTCCCAGGAAGATATGGTGGTGAGGAGGGTCCTATCCCGGGAAACCAGGTTGCCCACCGTCACCTCGGCTCGGCCGATGATGCCGTTGATGGGGGCCCGGACCTCGGTAAATTTCAGGTCAAGCTCGGCCCGGGCCACCGCGGCCCGGCCTTTTTCGATGGAGGCCAGGCTGAATTCCGCCTCGGATTCGGCCCGGTCCAGGTCCTGCGCGGGG
>VGSX01000317.1 GCA_016874895.1 Deltaproteobacteria bacterium | reverse complement strand
AGGAGCGGCTGCTCTCCCTGGATGAGAAGGAAACCATCCTCAACGTGGTCAAGGTGCTGCGGTTCACCATCGACCAGATGCAGGCCATTGATAAGGTCTGGCAGCCGTAGACTTATTTCACTCGGGAAGGCAGGCCATGGCAATTTTAGCTGAGTGCCCGCGGTGTCACAAGAAACAGGCGGTGAAGAACCGCAACTGCGATTGCGGGGCGGACCTGGTTAAGGAAAAACGTCTCCAGAAGGTGCGGTTTTGGGTAGTCTATCGCCTGGCCAACGGAAAGCAGCGCAAGAAGTTTGTCGGGCACCTGATTGAAGAGGCCCGGGCTGCGGAAGGGAAGCGAAGGGTCCAAAAATATGAAAATCCTGCTGTTCTGGAAAAGGTCCCGGCGGAGCTCCTGACCTTTACCGAGCTTGCCGAATGGTATCTTGACCTGAGCCCTGTTAAGAAACTCGCTTCTTACGACCGGATCAGGCAGGGCATCGCCAATTTTAACCGGGTTTTCGGGAACCGGATCGTAAGCAGCCTCAAGCCCCTGGACCTGGAAGAGTACCAGGACAAGCGGGAAGAAGAAGGCCGGGCCCCGGCTACCATCGACATGGAAATCTCCCTGGTGAAAACCATGGTGAGCAAGGCATTTGATAACGCCCTGGTGGACGGCAGGACGGTCAAGGCGTTCCGGGTAGTCAAGCGGAAGCTGAAAAAGGCCGCGAATGCCCGGAAGCGCACCATTACCGTCGATGAATATCTGAAGCTGGTGAAGGCGGCGCCGGATCATCTGAAGGCGTTCTTGACCATCGGTTTCAACACCGGCATGAGGACCGGAGAGCTTCGGGGCCTCAGATGGTCACATATCGACCGGGAGAAGTGGGTTATCAGATTGCCGGCGGACCTCCCCAAGGAGAGCAAGGCGAAGGTGATCCCGATCAACCACCACGTCAAGCGGCTGCTGGCGGACCTCCCCAGGGCGATCCATCATGACTTTGTGCTCACCTTCCGCCATGAGCCTATCATAACCCCTGGCGGCCTGAAGAAATCCTTTATAACGGCTTGCTGTAAGGCCGGAATCCCCCACGGGCCAAACGAACCGAATGGGATCACCTTTCACGATATCCGGCGCACCGTTAAAACCAACATGCTGAGCGCCGGTGTGGATAAGGTCTATCGGGACACGATCTTGGGCCACAGCTTGACCGGGATGGACGTGCACTATATGGCCCTTTCTGAAGAAGACCTCCACAGAGCCATGGCGAAATATACCAACTGGCTATATGCCCAAATACAAGTTGTTGCCCAAAACGTTGCCCAAGAGCCAAAAAAGGGTTAGCTCATTCCAGCCAACCCCTTGATATTTCTGGCGCGCCTGGCAGGGCTCGAACCTGCGGCCTACGGATTAGAAGACCTGTGGGCAAAATGAAATTTATTTGGGATAACATATAATTATATTGATTTCCCCGCCCTTTTCCGGTCATCTTACGAATTGCAGAAACCCGCTAAAAATGCGGGTTTTGAAAATTCAGTTTATTAAAGTGGTATCCGCGGTGGTATCCGCGAGCTCTGCAACAATGTATCCTCATTACGGCACATCAGCAGAGGTTCAAAGTTAGGTTGATGCCACTCGATCCTCTTTCCAGGGGGCTGGCCCCTTGATGTCTTGGGGGTGTTGATTAGCATGGGAAAATTCCACAGACGACCTCAATCTCCTCTTCCAATTCAAAGGACCCGACCTTGCTGCCCCCATCATAAAGCCCACCAGGGCAGCTGCTCCCAGGCTATTTTCATCTCAGCACGCAATTCCTGATAACCCGGTTCCAACTCCCCAAACATACTATAAAATTGGTCAGAATGGTTCAGATGGACGGTGTGGCAAAGTTCATGGAGGATTATATAGCGAACCAGTTCTGGCCGGAGAAACAGGAGATTATAATTTAGATTGATATTCCCCCTCCCGGAGCAACTCCCCCATCGGCTTTTCTGGCCCCGAATGTGGGCTCGCTGGTAATTTAATTTAGTTTCCGAGCTAAGATTTTTTAGCCAGGGAATTAAATGAACCCGCCCCTGGTATTTGAGCCAATGCTTCAAAAGATATTGGCAACCTTCGAGATTGGTATTGTCTCCGGTTATTCTGAACTGGGAAGGGGTGATTTGTTTTAGTTCCAGATTGGTTATTGGAGCAGGCGCATACTCGAAGTTAAAATCCTTTTTTATGGCCGGAAGATGGATTGAGGTAGGCAATTCCCGAGGTTTATCTGGTTTCAGGCCTCTTTGCTCAATTTTGCGGAAGGCTCGTTCAATCCAGGCTTTCTTTTCATTGATGATTTTCGGGACGTCTTTTTTGCTGAAGCCTTGGGGAATTACAACCACCAGTCCATGATGGGGTGAAATTTTTAAAATCACTTTTTTAGCCCTGGGATTTTCCTGGATAGTGAAAGAGGGGAGATTTTTCATATTGAATTAATAACCCGGCTCGTCATAGCCTTCAAGAATTTTTACAGCCTCTCCCCTGACCATCTCTTTCAACTCCACCGGCTCAATGATTTTCGCCTCACTGCCGATACCCATGACCCAATGAAAGATTTCAAAGAGATTGCTGACCACGACTTTCATCTGGAATTTACCATTTTGGACAGGACTAATTTCCTGGTTGGCAATCCAGGAGCGGTTGGCTACGTAATCATAGAGGTTGTCCGGGAATTCAATCACCACCGTTATCTTCTTCGCATCATCTCCCTTAAAAACTCCAAACGACTTCTCATAAAATAATTCTGGTGAATAATCATTTGGATAATCAAAATATTCCTTGGTCAATTTGGCCTGTAAAATATTATCTACTCTGAACGTCCTGATTTCCCCATAATTATCCACCCAGGCATTGAGATACAGGGCGTCCCGGTGCATCACCAGGGTATAGGGCTGCACCAGATAATCCCTTTCCCCTTTCTGAGATCGGTAGTGTAATGCCAGTTTAAACTGATTTAACAGCCCCCGGAGAACCACATCAATGTGCTCATCCACATCCTCATAGCGCTTGCGTCCAAAGCCGGTGGTGTAAAATTTCTTCTGATAATTTTTTAACAGGGCTCTTTGCGCCAAAGGAATGGTCTCCTCCAGGTCGGCAAAGACATCCAACAAACCATCCCGCATCACAGTTTGGTCTAAAGAGGCCATGAGAATTGAGCCCAGGTAGAGGGACATTAATTGATAGGGAGTGGCTTCCAAAGGCATGGTTTCATTCAAGCGCCAGCGTTCCACACCCCCGGTTCTTATAACCTTAATTAAAGGCTCCCCCTGCCGGTTAGAGAGAAATTCATTAATGGCCTTCAGATAGCGCCTGGCTGTTCTTTCGGAGATGTCAAGAATTCTCAGGATATCACCCAGGGTCAGAGAGCGGCCTTGAGTGGCCAACGTATAAATCAATTTGGCCATATTCAAGGCTGCCGGATAGGTGGGTTTTCTTTTCTCGTTCATATTTTTTCTTTTATCTCAGGAGGTATGCCAACCGTTGTCTTTTCTATTGATTATAATCCATTCATCGGCCATTGGATAGGGTCAAAGGGTACTGATTGATTGTGGATTAAAAATAGAAACACATAGATAGGAGAAAAGCTAATGGATATGGAGATTGTCATATACGGGATAATTGGCGCCTTAGCAATATTTATGTGTTGGCTACTGGATATCTATTCACCGACAATGGTAGGAGAGCCGATAAATAAGTATTCGACAGAAATTCCTTCAACAGAAAAAACCACGGTTATCCTGCCCACCTGCTGTTTCTGTCAGAAAATCAGGGATGACTTGGGGAATTGGCATGAGAGAAGTGAATACCAGGAGGATTATCAAAGCGTTCTTTTTACCCATACCTTCTGCCATGAATGCGCCCTGATACATTATCCGGAATTCTATCAGGGAGCCGAACCTGAGAGGGCTTCCACTCATTAATTATTGGAAACTGGAATAGACTATGGGAGGTATCAAGACATGGAAAATATTCTGGGAACATTTTTAGCGGATATATCGGTAGGCCCGGAGCAGTTTTATAAAAATATGGCTGTTTTTCCGTTA
>VGSX01000316.1 GCA_016874895.1 Deltaproteobacteria bacterium | reverse complement strand
AGGTGGGCTAGTTGGGCCAAAATATGCCAGTGGCTGCCCTGGCCCACATAAGCGTCGGTGTAAAATTTGGCCAACATCCCGGCCCGGTGCAGCACCGCCGGCACCGCATAGTGCATCCTGGCGCCCATTTGGGCCACCATGATTTGGGGCTTGGTGTCCGCACCGGTTAGCAAGAAATATTCCTCTGCGGCCCCGGGATGGTTGCTCTCCGCCCTGATAGCTCAGGGCTTTTATAAAACAGTTTCTTCACCGTCTGGCGCAGACGCATCTTTTGGCGGTAATAGGCGCGGATGATCCCTGAGCCGCCGGCTCTTACCAAATGTTCCAGGAACCGAACATCCAGGAAATTGCCATAGGAAGGCAGATGATCCAGCAACTCCAGAGTCTCTCTCCCGTTGGCCTGAGCCGCGGTCAGCACTAACCACCGGGCTAAATGCCGCCGCGCCCGGCGGAGCAGTCCGGCCTTTCCCGATACGCCCGGGGGCCAATTCCTCTCCATGTCGTCCAGGTGCTGGAGGTGGGCCTGGGCCCGCAGCAACTGCAATCCCTGTTTGCCTTCGCCGTGGCAGCGGTACCGGGCCAGGAGCCGGTCATGGTAAAAGACCTCCCCGATTGTTAACAGGTCCCGCTCCAACTTCCAGTCCTGGCTCCGGATAAAGGATTCATCATAGCCGCCCACCGCCTCAAAGGCGGTTCGGCGAAACATCAGGATATGCACGGCCCGGGGGCCGAACACATACCGGGGCCATTCCTCCAGACCCGGGCGGATAAAAGAGCCGTGGATGGACCTTTCATAACCGAGGAACTCCCCGTCGGCGCCGATGAGACGGCAGGCGCAGTGCGCGAAAACCACCCGGGGATTAGCTTCCATGACCGGCGCTATGCCGGAGACATATCCCGGCTCCAGCAGGTCGTCGCTGTCCAGCTTGACGGCATACTTGCCCCGGGAGGCGCGAATGACCGCGTTCATATTTCCGGTCATCCCCAGGTTCCTGGCCTGGCGGATCAACCTGACCCCCCGGCTTTCATGGGCCTGGACGATTTCCGCAGTGCGGTCGGCGCTCCCGTCGTCGGAGACGATAATCTCCAAATTCGGGTAATCCTGGCGCAGGGCGCTCTCCAGGGTCGCGGCAATAAAGCGCTCGGCGTTGTAGGCCGGAATGCAAATGCTAACTGGCGCATCTTTCATAGGGATATATCGTTCCGGGCGTTTATTTCCCGGATGCACATCACATCAGATTTTGATCAAAATCTCTGAACCACAATAAAGCATAAATACTCGTGATCTTCCTGTTTTGATGGAGCCTGCAGAAACTCGCGCACGCCATACTTACCTTTTCCCCAGGTCAGAATTAGATATGGCATTTGGACAATATCTGCCCCAAAGGGGTCCAGTTCCGATGTCCCGGACGGTCCATGCTCCGGACTGTGCTCCAGTATGCAAAGTCCACCTGTCCTCACACAGCTCATCCAAACGTTAAGGCACTTTTCCGGGTCATAACTATGATCAAATGAATTGCTGTAAATAAAATCGGTGGCATCTATCCACTCATCCTTGGCTTCATGAAAATCCCATTGTATTGTATGCGGGAAGTGTTCAGCTGTGGGTGATATTTCCGTGCCGATCACTTCGCAGTTCAGGTACTTCCTGAACCATTCCTGTTCCTTTCCCATACGTGTTCCGTGACATATTCCAAATCTTGGTGCTCCAATAAGCTTCTTTATATAATCCGATAAAAAGGCAATATTTTCTTCACGCACCCAAATATTATTTATTTTACGCTCATTCCCTTCCATTTGTATGCGCTTGTATGACTCATAGTCGAAAGACCCATCATCCTTTAGATATCTATAGAGCCTAAAACCGTGGAAGTCGTGTCGATTGGGGACAATCTTATTGATCTCATAACCAAACTTAGTTAGAAATCGCTTGGCGATTTTCTTTGATAGATGCGTTATACTCATCGCAATTTCCTCTTAAATTAATACAGTTCAATGAGAAATGAACAATATTGCAAGCTATTTAATTAAATAAATAAATTATTCTGGCTTATTGGCAATTATAATTATTCTCCTTGATTTAAAGCATATCCTTTTGATCATATCATATTTGTCTCTATTGGAATAAATCAGATTAAAATGAGTCTGTTTAACAATATTTATCAGATCGTGGTAAGTAAAAGAAACCGGATGGGCCTCATCATGATATTTCGTATAAAATATTTTCTTGCGCCACTTGCTGAGATGAGACAAGGTGTTTTCTCTTAACACCAAGAAACCTCCTGGAACTAATAGGTTATAAATATTATTAATTATTTTATGCGGATTATAAGTGTGCTCCAGGACGTTATCACAGATTACCAAGTTAAATGAATCAACGGGATTATTAAACTCCTCCGCAGGTGTCTGAACATAGGTCATATTCTTCTTGTACAGTTCAGAGAAAAACGCCTCTAAATAACTGGGAAGTTTCGGCAAGGCCATCCTCGGCAAAGGATCGATGCCGGTAATTTCCCATTTTTCCGCCGGCTCCAATATTGATACGACCCCGAGGCATAGCGGGCCGATGCCGATCTCCAGGGCCCTGCCTATATCTGGGGGCTCTGCTAAAATTTGCGGATAAATTTTCTTTATCTCCGTGAACAGGACATACTTATCACGAATGGCCTCGATGAGCCTAGCGGGTTCGTATCTCTTCTTATCCCAAAAAAGCATTTCTGATTTTTGGGCAATATGCCACACATTTGTAGATACAGCTTTCATAATTAATCCTTAGTTAACAAAATGCTTCTTTAACCGGCCGTTTGGGTGTATCAAAATATGTTTTAATCAGAGCCAGGGTACTGGTCATTGGCTTATAGCCGAAGACCAAACGTTCCATGACGATAATTAATACGAAAAACAATGTTGCTCCGAAAATTGTCAGTATAGCCAGGCCGGATAAGAAAAGCCAAGTTACGTGGTCAGATAGAAATAATTTGGCTGGAATCCCGATAATCATTGCCAACAGGGCACTTGCTAATAAGGTGGGCAAAAGCGCCACGCTCATTTCCCTGGCGCTTAATCCACTCTGAGATTGCACCAGGCGCCACCATAAAGGTACTCCCAGCGTCAGGCCGGCAGCGTAACCCCAGGCCAGGCCCGCCATACCAAAGTATTTTGAAAAAGGATAGATGCAGATTAAAACTCCGAGAGCGGCAACGAGATCCACGGCAAACAGGAGCTTTGGCTTACCTTTGGCCATAAAAAGCGGCGCCCCGGTTCTAACCATTGCCTGGATCATGCCTCCCAAGGCCAACCCAGGCATGAGATTCACTACTTCGGCCCATTTAGCCCCTAAGACGAGGGGAAGGATCGGCGCCACCACCACGATCATCAGGGCGGTAAGGGGAAAAATGACCAACGATGAAATTTGCAGGACTTTCAAGAAGGTCAGCTTCAATTTTTCCGCATCATTCTGGATGAGACTATAGGCCGGAAAGATCGCATTGAAGGACAATTCACCGATCTGACTGGTCGGCAGCAGGGCGAACCGACTGGCCATCTGGTAGATCCCCAGGGCCGCCACTCCGAACATGATGCCGCTCATGGCATCCGCAGATCGACTGAAGATGTAAAACGTCACGGCACCGAAAAGCAACCATTGTCCGAATTTAAAAAGATTTGCCGCGGATCGCCTATCAAAAGTAAGTTGCGGAAAATAGGGATAAATGACGTAAGAGAGTACTACCCTCGCTACCGTCCCTGCCAGAATCCCCCCCACCAGAGCCCAAACGTTCCGGTACCAAAAGGCAATAATCACGGCGACCACCAGTTCTACGGTGGAACTCCACGCCTCATATTTAAATAGTTTATTAAACTCCATGCTCTTCGACAGTAAGATTATGCCGATACTGGCGAAAGCCAATAAAAACTGGATGCCGCCGAAGGCCCGAAGCACCGGAATGGCTTTGGGCTCCTTAAATAGTGCTGCGATCCAGGGACTTAATAAGAACAACACTAAGGCAATGAAAGTCCCGCGGCCCAGGAGGACCCACCAGGCGGTGCTGATATCTCTATCATC
>VGSX01000315.1 GCA_016874895.1 Deltaproteobacteria bacterium | reverse complement strand
GAAATCCTGGCCTTATGTGGGCCTTATCTATCAGTTGGGCACACGGCCAAAACTCATGGACCTGCCGGAGGCCAAGGAAAGGGCTCTCACCGACCGTCCGGATTACCTCCGGAACCGGTTTCAGCAAAAAGCCGACCAGGAGGCCGTTAGAGTGGCCAAAGCCGGGTACTTTCCCACGCTGTCCTCCCAGGGGCTCCATAACACCCAGGGGAAACCTTATGGCGATATGCGAGGGTCCTGGTCACTCTCCTTGAATGCCACGGTGCCCATTTTTGAAGGTCTATTGACAAAATATTCGGTCCAGCAGGCCCGGGCAAATCTCCGGGCCACCGAAGCCGATGCCGAGGTTTTACGCCAGGATATCAATAAAGAGGTGGAACAGAGTTATCTGGATGTCCGGGCCGCGGCCGAAAAGACCCGGGCCACCGCCAAGGGCCAGGAAGCGGCCCGGGAGAATTGGGTACTGGCCCAAGGGCGTTACAAAGCCGGGGTCGGTTCTATCATAGAGGTCACGGACGCCCAGGTGAAGTATTTTGACGCCGAGTTGAGGTATATCCGGTCCGTATACGACCTTAAGGCGGCTGAGGCCCGACTGGAAAAGGCCGTGGGCAAGGCTTATTGACAGGTGCCGGCTTACCAGAGGCCGTGTTCGGTTAATCGTTCTTGCAACTCCTGTGGGGAGGTGAACTGCCAGGCATGGATACCGTGCTCCCGGGCCGCAGTGACGAAAGGCAGCTTGTCATCAATGAAAAGAATGTGGTCCGGCAGCAGCCCGGACGTCTGGATGAGATTGCGGTAGATTCCTGTTTCCGGCTTGCGGCTTCCCACCCGATACGACAGGACAAAGCGGGAGAAGTGGTCCAGGATGGGATATCTTTCCCGGATATAGTCAAAATGGAGCTCGTTGGTATTGGACAGGAGAAATAAGGGGCAGCTTCGGGCCAGTCTGGCCACCACCTCTGCCATGTCCGGCATGGGGCAAAAAATGCTGTTCCACCAGAGGGCGAACTGGTCAAAATCCAGGGATACCTTAAAACGGGCCACGATGCGCCGGTAAAATTCCTGGGAGGTGATGGAGCCGGTGTCATAGGCGGGCTCCAGGTCGCTGGCAAAAACATAGTTAAAGACTTCTGCGGCGGTGACGCCGGCCAGGCCGGCCAGACGCCGGCAAAACTCCTGGTGGTCCACGTGCACCAGGACGTTGCCCAGATCAAAGGTGATGAGTTTAATCCCGGAGGATGCGGCTGCCGTCACTTTCTGGCCTCCTTAAAGTAATAAACAAGGGTTTTTTATTCCGAACCGGATCATTTGTAAAGGTTATTCCACCACAGGTCTGATTTTTTCATCAGGCGACATCAGGCAAAGGAGGAGTCATGGCCAAAAGTGCGACCTGGACGTTTTTTTGGGCCTTGTTGCTGGGCCTAATTGCGGCCAGCATTTTTCTGCTGTACGGCCCCTATCTGGAGCGGGAAATAAACCGACGCGTGGCCGGGGCTCTGGAAAAAAAAGATTTTACCCTCCAGGTGGCCAAAGGCTCTGAGACCCAGCTGGCCGGTGCTCCTTCCCGGGCCGCCGGGGCGCGATTTCAATTGGTCTCCGAGGGTGGCAAGACCTTTTTGGCCGATCTGCAAACCGGTCGGGTCTGGCGCTATTTTCATTACGGCAAGGCCGAGGGCTGGTCCAAGGATGTGGAGGGTTTTGCGCCGTTGCCATTTTTCCACGGCAACAAGAAATTCTTCACTGCCGGGGAGGTAACCGGTCCGCCGGAACACACCGAGGTAAAACCACAATAATCCGGAGGGCGAGGTGTCACAAAACGCTGTGCGGCAGGATCTCCTCTGGGCGGTTATCCTGGGAGTTCTGGTGCTTATCCTGAGCCTGACCTGGCACTGGTCCCTGGTGCAGCAGGGCTTCAAGGGCCAACTGCTCACCCGGCTGCAGGAAATGGAGGAACAGGAGGCCGCCCGCCGTCTGGAAGGGGTTATGACCCTTAATTTAGAACAGACCTACGGGCTGCACCAGGAAGGTAAGGCGCTGTTTGTGGACGCCCGTTCGCCCCGGGAGTTCCAGGAACTGCACATCGAGGGTGCGGTCAATCTTATTGCCGAACAGTTGGCTGGGAAGACGCTGCCGGCATTTTTGCAGGATATCGCCCCTGACCGCCTCATCGTGGTGTATTGCGGCACGGTGGACTGCCACGCCAGCCTGAAGGTGGCCGAATTGCTCCAGGGCCGCGGGTTTACCCGGGTGGCTGTTTTTATGGGAGGTTTTCGCGTCTGGGATGAAGCCGGATACCCCGTTGATATCACACCTTAAACGCCCTTTGGCCTTCCTGCTCCGCCTGAGCCTGGGAGGGCTGTTCATTTATTCCGGCCTGAGCAAAATCGGCCAGCCCTATCATTTTGCGGCCGCTATCCAGGCGTACCAACTGCTGCCCGAGTTCTTCCTGGGACTCACTGCCGCGTTCATCCCCTGGCTGGAAACGGTGGGCGGCCTGGCCCTCGTAGTGGGCTGCAAACCCCGGAGCGCCCTGCTCCTGGTCATGGCCCTGCTGGCAACTTTTATCATCCTCATCGGGCTTACCATGGCCCGAGGGTTGGACATAGACTGCGGCTGCGGCCTCCTGGCCGACCGCCAGGTGGGCTGGCGGGTTCTGGCCGAAGACGCCATTCTGCTTCTCATGGCCGCCTGGCTTTATGCCACCCTGCTGCCTCGATCCAGTGTAGCATAGCTTATGAAATCCGAAGCTGATACCTTGATTATAATTCCGGCATACAATGAAGCAAAAAACCTTGCTGTGCTGCTGCCGAAACTGAAGGCCCGGCATCCGGAAAGGAAAATTCTGGTGATTGACGATGGGTCGAGCGATACCACCCGGGAAATTGCGAAAAATCATGAGGTTACGGTTCTCTCGCATCCCTTTAATTTAGGCTATGGGGTTGCCGTTCAAACCGGGTATAAATATGCCCTGGAACGGCACTACGATTTTCTGGTCCAAATGGATGCCGATGGTCAACATGAATTAGAAGACACGGATCTCCTGCTTGAACCGGTTAAACAGAACTTGTGCGATCTTGCTTTGGGAAGCCGTTTTTTGCATAGCGGATCCTATCAACCGCCTTTGGCCCGTAAGATAGGAATAAAATTTTTCCAGTGGGTTACTCAGGCCATTACCGGGCAGATGCTGACCGATCCCACGAGCGGCTTTCAGGCAATGAATAAGCGGGTTTTCCAGATTTTCGCGGACCGCCATTTCCCCCATGATTACCCTGATGCAGATGTTTTGGTCATGCTGCATTATTATGGCATCAAGATTCGGGAAATGCCCGTAAGGATGTATTCCTGCTCAGGGGTCTCCATGCACCGGGGATTGTGGCGGCCCTTATTTTATATGGCAAAAATGTGCCTATCGCTCCTGGTCACCTATTCTTTGAAAGGCCACTTCGGACGGCGTAAGAAATAACCCCTTAATATCAATAAGTTTCTCTATGACTAGACACCAAATAATTGCTTCCAGTCTCATTGCCTTAGCCATGGTAGCCGTGATTTTTTATTTGGTCCGGAAACGCCGCCTGCGGGAGAAATATGCACTAATTTGGATCGGTTGTGCCATAGCGATGATCGGCGTCATTATATTTTACCCTGTCCTGGTGTTTGTCACTGATCTGATCGGCGCCATGACTCCTACAACTACCCTATTTTTATTTGGATTTGTTTTTATGATCTTGATAGCACTAAAATTTTCGCTAAGTCTGTCGAAACTTGAAAATCAACTGAAGGAATTATCCCAAAAATTTGCTCTGTTAGAGGGGCGATGCGAAGAAGATCGGAGCTGCAGGGAGGTGAAGCAACCAAAGGAAGGGCAATGAACAGGCATTCAGCTTTCAGTAGAGACAAAGAGTTAAGTTAAATTTTTCGTCTTTTACAGCGATGCTTTAGACGATTTATTGGTAGCCGCAGGCTTTAGCCTGCGAAAGGAACGACCTGATTGGTATTCGGCAACTAAGCGCAACCTAAAGGTTGCGGCTACAAATCGCCTAGTTTAGGTTAAATCGCCTAGTTTAGGTTAAATCTTTCTCCCGAAGGAAATAAAGAAAGAT
>VGSX01000314.1 GCA_016874895.1 Deltaproteobacteria bacterium | reverse complement strand
CGGGGAACTCCATGCCGGCCGCCATTTTGGGGACAATTTCGTCATTGAGCAGACCGGTATGCCCGGATTCATCCGCAAGAGCAAGGTTGAGGCCGCTGACGCTCTCCGGGCCAAAGAGGCCCTGGCTCGGGCCAAGGTAATCCTCAAGGACGGCGACTACGATCTCGTGATCTTGGATGAAATTAATGTGGCCCTCTATTTCGAACTGATTTCGGTGCACGAGGTCATTAGTGTGCTGCAAGCCCGGGCCCCGCACGTGGAAGTGGTCCTCACCGGCAGGTACGCGCCACCAGAACTTGTGGCGATGGCCGATCTGGTCACTGAAATGAAAAACGTCAAGCACTACTTCCATGCCGGGGTGGCGGCCCGGGAAGGCATCGAATCATAGAAGGATTAAGTTAAAATTCATCAGGTGGAGAAGGCAACTTCGGTAGCGCCGATCTCCTGATCGGCGCTTGTGGGTAATGAACAGCTTCTTAAAGGGGGGGGATTTTGATCGTCAGGGACGGTCCCATGTCAAGAAGATGCCCCTTTATACACACCACGGCATTGAGCGTATCTGGGTTGAAGTTAACCTTGGGGAAATGAGGGCGCCCAACTCTAACTTACAGCGTTTGCCCTCGCTGTTGAACTTCGGCCAGGTACTCGGGTTCGCCTTCGAACTTGTAATTGCCGGCCAGGAAAGCCTCGGCGTACCAGTCCACGATGGCGTCGTCGGCCATGAGCATATCCCGCTGCCGGGCGCAGCCCATGAGGCGGCCCAAAAGGTCCAGTTTTTCCTCCAGCAGGTCCCGGGGATATTTCCAGATCTTACCCACCACCAGGTCACCGGTCACCTCGACATCGAAGTCCAATTTTTTTAAGACCAGTCCCAGAAACCGCACCCGCCGGCCCCGGCGTATCTCGTCCGCGGCCCCGCCCTTGAAGCGGAAGGTGATGTAATTGTCATTGCGGGTATCGCTGACATAGGCGTCGATGGTGGCGAAGTGGTATCCCAGGCGGGAGCTGTAGTTGAGATAATTCTCGGAGACGATGGCGAAGGTGCGGGACCAGAAATCGGAGTGTTCCGCCGAGGCCGCGGTAAGGGAACGGGACACCACCGAATACAGCCCCTTCATGTCGATGGGAATGGGGCCGGCCCAGGAAATGTCCGGATGGCTGATACCCTGCCAGAGGGCTTTCAAAGGAATGGAGGTAATGGCCTCCGGGGGGGCGAATTTCGCCCGGCGGCTGGCCTCGATGCCGCCGCCCAAGTCGATGATGTAGAGATTGAAAGGAATGTGCGTTTTCAGTCGCACCGAATGAATATCCCGCTGATTGGCCTTTTCCGCCAGGTCGAACATTTCCTTGATGCCCAACTGGTGGCCGAAGCGGGTGATGTCATGCAGGGTTTTACAGTTGTCGGGAGTCAGGTCGCTTAACTTCGGATCCACCAGATTCAGGGGGGTTATCCACCGGAGCACCCGGCGCAGTTTGGCATAGATCGGCGTCTGGTTGATGGGCGAGTCCTTTTTCCGGCTTTTCGTCACGAGGTTCGGGATTTCGCCCTGGAAAACCCGCATGTGGGTGGCGTCCACGGTAATGATCTGGCCGGGCTGGAGGATTTCGGTGGCATTGCCGGTGTCCACCAGGGCCGGGACCTTGAATTCCCGGGCCAGGATGGCCAGGTGCGAGGTGGCGCTGCCGATGTCAATGACCATCCCCTGGGCTTTGTGCAGCACCATGCCATACCGGGCGCTGGTATGACGGGCCACCAGTATGGCGCCCTCGGGGAAATCGGCCAGATCCGCGTCCTCCCGGATGATGAAAACCGGACCTGCCGCCGCCCCGAAACAGGCCACGGTGCCATGATCAATGAGCACCTCCCCCTGTTCCTCCAGGTGCACCGGCTTGATCTCTTCGGGGCTGGGCGCGGCCACCGTCAAGGGACGGGTCTGCATCAACAGCACTTTCCCCTGGGGGTCTACGGCAAACTCGATGTCCTGGGGGTCGGCAAAATACTCCTCCAACTGCACCCCGTAGCGCCCCAACAACAGGAGCTGTTCCCGGGTCAGAGCCGGCTGCTGTCGCTTTTCCCCCGCCACGGGCAGGGCGGTCAGACCCGAGGCCGTGGGGGTTCCGGCAAACATAACCGCTTTATCGCTGAGGCGCTGCTCCAGGAGGGCTATTTCCGGCTTTTTGGTGAGCACGAACTCATCCGGGGTCACGGTGCCATCCACCACGGCCGGGCCCAATCCCCAGGCCGCGTCGATGAGCATAACCTCTTCCCGCCGTCTCAGCGGGTCCACAGTGAACATCACCCCGCTGGCCGAGGCCGGCACCATGGCCAGACACCCCACGCTCATGGCCTGCTCCCGATGCGCCAGCCGCTTCTGGCATAGATACACCAGGGCCCGGCGATTAAACTGGCTGGCTAACACCTCCAAATAGGCCGGGAAAAATTCCGGAAAGGGCACGTTCAACCTGGTGAGAAACTGACCGGCAAAGGAAAATTCCTGATCCTCATAGATGCCGCTGCTCCTGAGGGCCAGGGCAGGCTGATATCCCAGGGCTTCGGCCAGTTTCTGATAGTGCCAGGTTACTTCTTCCCGCAATTGGGTCGGTATCTCGGCCTGCCGGATGGCGTTCTTAAGCTGTTCACTCTGGGTGGCCAGTTCATCAATGTTGTCCGGGTTGAGGTTCTGCAGAAAGATCCGGATCCGTTTGACGAGGAGATTTTCCGCCATCACCATGCGACAGGCCTCGTGGGTGATGACAAAGCCCTCGGGGGTGGGCAGGTTCAAACGGTTCTTCATTTCCCCGAGATTGGCGTTTTTGCCTCCCACCTGATTCAGGTAGCGTCGGTCCACCTGGCTAAGGGGCAACACCAGGGGAGTGATCTCAGACGGCAGGGGGGCAGCGATCTCATGGGAAATCCGAGATTGCAGCGTATCGTAAATCCCATGGATGGCCTCGTAGCGATTGTCTCCCAGAATATTCAGTTCTTCAACGATAATGCCCACTTTTCGAAGGATGGCGTCGCTCCGGGAGCGGATGAACTGCATATCAAAGATAAACTCGCCCTCGGCCACGGCCTCCAACCTGGCCATGAGTTCCAGGGCGTCGTTATTGGCCTCCAGGAGCTTCTTGAAACTCTCGTACTTCCTCTTGAAAGCCTCCACGCCCTTTTCCGGGGCGGCTTTACCTCTGCGTTTAAACCAGTCGAAGATGCTCAAACCTGTTCTCTGCTCATCGGCCCCGATTTACCGCCCGCCTTTCAGTTCCTGGCGTTGATCCAGTGCCTTGTTAATGGTCATGAGAATCTGCTCCTTGCGGAAGGGCTTGGTGATGTAATCGAAAGCCCCCTGGCGCATGGCCTCCACGGCAGACTCAATGGTGCCATAAGCAGTCATAATAATGAACGGGATGGAGTCATCCTGCTGTTTGAGGAGCTTGAGGAGCTCGATCCCTTCGATCTGCGGCATCCGCAAATCACTGATTAAGACATCGGCCTGATACTCTCGGCACCACTCCAGGGCCTGCTGGGGATCGGTGGTGGTGAGGATGGTGTAATCGGTTTTCTCGGTGAGGATCAACTTCAACAGATCCAATAGGTCCGTTTCATCGTCAATAATAATAATCGTTGCCGACATGCCTGGAACTCCTGGCCCGGGTGATAATCTCGGTATAACGTCCATTATCTTATTATTAATTATGATGTTTGGCAAGGTCAGGAAATGGTTTTCGATTTGGAGATTGAGATTAGCGGTCAGTTGCAGGGTTTAGTGGTCAGTGGTCCAAGGCAAGCCTGGCGCTCCCTGCAGGTGTCCTTTTAAACCGGGCAGAGAGGGGATGATTTTTTTACCGCAGAGGCGCAGAGGACGCAGAGTATTTCCTCTGCGAACTCGGCGTCTCTGCGGTGCATGTTTTTGTCTTTTTTTATAAGGTGTCTGTTAGCGGCTCATGGTTACGGTGATGAGCATGGGAATAAAGCAGGCCTTGATGTAGCCGAAGAAGCTGATGATGATTTTTTTACCGCAGAGGCGCAGAGGACGCAGAGTATTTCCTCTGCGAACTCGGCGTCTCTGCGGTGCATGTTTTTGTCTTTTTTTATAAGGTGTCTGTTAGCGGCTCATGGTTACGGTGATG
>VGSX01000313.1 GCA_016874895.1 Deltaproteobacteria bacterium | reverse complement strand
GCCTGCCGGGTGACCCCGTCAACCTCGGTGGTTGCCACCGTGCCATTAATTTCAATTATTCTCATGGGTATCGCAAGGCACATACGATTTTGCCCGAAGGCTTCCTTCTTAAGAATTATTTTATATAAAAATATATAAATAATAATATTAGTATTGTATTTTAAATTTTGTTAAATTAACTTAAAGAGTATCAGGCTGCTTTCTATCTTTGGCGGATATTGAAGGAGCTCGACCATGCCAGACCCTCAATCCCCTCCAGGTGCATCCTATTCGGAACGTTTACAAAAACTCATCCCCACCGAGGTCATTGCCGCTTACCTCGCCATCCATAATGTAATCAACTCAGTTGATCTTGATGATGGCAGAAAAATCTTCCTGCATGCTCTTTCGGCGCTGATTCTGTTAATTTTACAACCCTTTTATCAATATAAAATTCTTCAAAGAACTTATCCACCCCTGATCATTGTTTCATGTATTTCATTTGTCATTTGGGCAGTGAGCGTTGGTGGGATCATGGAAGGTTTCGAATTCTATCTACCGATTTATTCTACCATCGCCATTATTTTATGGACCTTTGTCATCCCGATGCTGGTGGGAGTCGAATGAAAAAATTTATCCTTGTTCTGCTTCTCTGCTCATGGCCCTGCCTTATTTGGGGACAGGATATTTTATCAGTCGAAAAATCTTTTAAAAAATTACCGGCGGCCGGCCTTTTTTTCAACCAACCGACCGGCAGCATTGCTTTTTTGCCCAAAGTGGGGGATGAAAGGTACCTCGATTGGGTCGCAACCTATTACTTGTTGCCAGAATCTGGTTTTTATACGCTCCATAGAAAAAGCAACTATTTCTTTCGGGTGAATCATAAGGCGAAAACTCAGGAGGTATCTTACCTCGGAGTCCTGGCCTATATTATTTATGGGGGCAACTATAGTCACCGGAACCCCTTACATCTGACGCGCAACGATTCTAAATGGCTGCCAGGGGAGGCAAACCGTTCCCTTGATAAAAAAAACTATGCCTACGTCATACCCAAAGTTCAAGTGGCGGATTTTTTCCAAGCCCATCAAACCGAATCGATCAAGAAGTGCGATGAGATTCTCACCTTTACCTGGCATGCCGCCGTGGAAACCGGTTCCCCTTACTCCTGGGATTACAGATCAAAGTGGCACAACGCCAAACCACCGCATTTGGATAATTTTTTAACCCTGTTAAATGTCTCGCCTACAGACTATGGAGCAGCTATTACGGCGCATCTCATTCAATTTTCTACTACCAACAATCCTTCCAAAATGCTTGATTTCTATTTTAATGCCGATAACGCCGTGGGCGTTTATCTACACGTTTTTTCTCCCCTAGGCCCGGAATTTGATAAAGAATTCTATTTTCGCATAAAATAATATCGATCATCACAACCGATTCTTTTGCTTGAGTTTTTTAGGGAGTCTGCATCCCTAACACTGCCGCCACCACCGCCACCTGCCCCAGGGCGATGCCGCCGTCGTTGGGCGGGGTTTGTTGATGCGTCAGGACCTCAAAACCGGCCTGGCTTAACCGAGCCACGGTTCTCAAAGCCAAAAGGCCGTTCTGCCAGACCCCACCGGACAGGGCCACGAGATTGAGCCCGGTTTC
Organism: Deltaproteobacteria bacterium; assembly: GCA_016874895.1. Lineage (GTDB taxonomy): Bacteria > Desulfobacterota > Desulfobaccia > Desulfobaccales > Desulfobaccaceae > Desulfobacca. The sequence goes on along the minus strand of VGSX01000313.1, from coordinate 2,513 downwards.
CTCCCGCAGTTGCAGGCAGATCTCCAAGCAGACCCGGGCCAGGGATTCGTGAAACCGGCCGGCCGCCCGGTTCGGGGGAGCGCCCTGGAGAAAGTCCTCCACCGTGTGACGGAACAGGGCGACGGTATCCAGCACCAGGCGCTGGTCCTGCTTAATCACCGGGATGGGATAAAACTCATCTTCCGCATACTCTGCGGCCATCTCCAGTTCCAGGGCTGGCTGGCCCTCGTAGGTCCGCCGGCGGCAGATATTAAGCGCCGCGGCCACGGCGTCGAAGAGACGGCCGGCACTGGTGGTGGTGGGAGAGTTCCAGCCGGTGGCCAGTTGCCGCTCCAGGATCTGCCTCTCTAGGGGTGAGAAGGTCAGTCCCAGGCGCTCAGCCTGCTGAAAAGCGGCATCGCCGTAAGCGGCCTGGAGATAGGCCAAGGCCATTCTGCCGGGGTGGCGCACCGCGGCCTCCCCCCCAGGAAGCAGCACCGGGGCAAAATGCCCTGCTCGCCGGTATCCGGCCAGGTCGGCCAGGAGGATTTCCCCGCCCCAAATGGCGCCATCCAGACCATACCCGGTGCCGTCAAAGGCCAGACCCAGGCAGGGACCCAGGCGGCCGTGCTCCGCCAGGCAGGCGGCAATGTGGGCGTGATGGTGCTGGACCCCCAGCCGGCGAACATCCCGCAATTCCTGGGCATACCGGGTGCTCAGATACGACGGGTGCAGGTCATGGGCCACCACGGACGGCTGGCGTTGGCTTAAGGCCTTAAAATGCTCGATGGCATAGCGGAAATAATCAAAGGTTTCCAAGGAGTCCAGGTCGCCTAAATGCTGGCTGAGGAGCGCGGACCGGTCCCAGCCCAGGCAGAAGGTGTTCTTATCCTGGGCCCCCACCCCCAGGATATCCTCCGGGCAGGTCAGGGGCAAGGCGAGGGCCTCGGGCACGTAGCCCCGGGCCCGGCGAATAATGGTGGGACCGATCTCCGGAATAAGGCGGATCACGGAATCGTCGCAGGGGACCTGAATACCCCGGTTGTGAAACAAAAACCCATCCGCCAGGTGGCCCAGGGTGCGCCGGGCCTCGTCGTTGTCAAAGGCCAGGGGTTCTTCGCTGCGGTTGCCGCTGGTCATCACCAGCACCGGGGGCGAGTGCTGCAGCAGGAGCAGGTGCAAGGGGGTATACGGGAGCATGAGGCCCAGATAATTATTCCCGGGGGCCAGGCCAGGGGCCAGGTCGGTCCCGGCCCGGCGGCGGACCAGGACAATGGGGCTGGCGGGGGAAGCCAGCAGACGCCGGTCAGAGTCGGTCAGCTCACAGATTTCCTCAGCCACACGCATATCCCGCACCGTGACGGCAAAAGGCTTGTCCTGGCGCCCCTTGCGTTGCCGCAGCAGTTCCACCGCGGCCGCCTGGCGGGCATCACAGGCCAGGTGAAAGCCGCCCAGCCCCTTGACGGCGATTATTCTGCCGTCCCGGAGCAATTCCCCGGCCCTGGCCAGGGCATGGCGCTCCCAGCGCTGCCCGTCGTATTCCAGCCACAGATTCGGTCCGCACACCGGGCAGGCGGTGGGCTCGGCATGAAAACGCCGGTTCAGGGGATTAGCATATTCTTCCCGGCAGTCGGGGCACAGGGCAAAGGCGGCCATGGTGGTCTGCTCCCGGTCATAGGGCACGTTCCTGATGATAGTGAACCGGGGGCCACAGTTGGTGCAGTTGGTGAAGGGATAGAGATAGCGGCGATCCTGGGGGTCGCTGATTTCCCGGGCGCAGTCCGGGCAGAGGGCTACATCTGCGGGAATGACCGCGGCCGTGGGGCCGGAGTCCTGGCTGGCCAGGATGGTGAACTTATCCTCCCCCAGGGGCAGGACGTCCTCGGCCACCACTTCTTGCAGGCGGGCCAAAGCCGGGGTGTCGCTGACAAAGTCATGCAAAAAAGCATCCAGGGCCAGGGGGTCGCCTTCTATCTCCAGCTCCACGCTGCTGGACGTATTGCGAACATGCCCGGCGAGCCGGTGCTTCTGAGCCAGACGATAGACAAATGGTCGGAAACCCACTCCCTGCACCACTCCGGAAACCCGCAGTTTCTTCCTGGCCACGGCTCGGCTCATCCCTGGATACTTTGTCCTCCCCATTGGGATTAATTACAAGTAATGTGAATAAAATAAACCTGTTTCCGTCTCTCGTCAAGACGGCCGGGATTTCCCCGCCTTAAAGCACAGGCTGGAAGCCTGTGCCACCGGTTTTAAAATTCAGCGGTTGAGCTAAGGACTCTGGGGAACCGGGGCGGAGCTTTCAGGTGTCGATACGGCACATGAAGCTGCGGCTGGAAGGGGTGCCGGTAACCGGGTCCCGGCGATGGTCGTCGGTGAGATTGTTGACATTCCATTCCGGATTGACTTCCCCCCAGCCCCAGGCCAGGCGGACCACGCCGGGGCGCACCACCCCCGATATCCTGGCCTGCATCCGAACCCGGCCCCGGGGCGAGGAAATGGTAAGCCACTGACCGGCCTGAATATTTCTGGCT
>VGSX01000312.1 GCA_016874895.1 Deltaproteobacteria bacterium | reverse complement strand
CAAAACATCCTCAGGGATGGTGATGTTTATCCGCTTGTGCTTTTTAGCCAGAAAGGAAAAATCGATATCAACCATCACCCAGATGCCGTCACGGTAATCAGGGTTGGCGAGATGCTCTTCAATGGGAGAGGGCTGGGGCGCGGCCTCGGCGTCATGCAGATGGCACTCAACAGCCTCCTGAACATGGCGCAGGGCCTCGTCAATGGTGTCGCCGGCCGTAAAGCAGCCCGGGACATCCGGAATAATCACGCCGAAGCAGCTGTCAGGATCTTTATGGATAACCACCGGGAACAACATGCTGTTACCTCCACTGCCACATGTATTTATACACACCGCCAGGGGGCGCTGTCAAGCAAAGGGCCGACCTCTCGAAACAGTGACTTTTTTGACCAACAGGAGCCGACCTGTTACAATGCCGGCAGAGTCGGGAGCGAGATACCGAACCCGGGGAAAGGCCATAACCATGGATAGTCGCCAATTGCCCCTTTTAGCAGAGAACGCCGAGATCACGGCTGCAGCTGACACCGGCAGTTATCGGGAGAGATTGATCAGCCTGCTGAGCCGGGACCTGGATTTCCACCAGCACCAGAGCAACTACGCGTCCCATAATTTCCATGCCTTTCCGGCCAAATTTCCGCCGCAGCTGCCCCGGGTGTGCATCGAGGCCTTGACCGGACCTCGCGATCTAGTACTGGATCCCATGATGGGATCGGGGACGACCATCGTGGAAGCCTTCCTGTCTGGCCGGAGGGGTATCGGGGTTGACATCGATCCCCTGGCTCGCCTGATATCTCAGGTGAAGGTTACTCCCCTGGATTACACCCGTATCCATGCCCTCGGTCACGCCGTGGTGCACCAGGCGGCACAGTCCGTCCAGAAGAAATCCCATGAGTTACGGAGCTTCATGGCTGATCGCTGGGACGCCAGGACAAGGCAGTTCATCGATTACTGGTTCGCCCCCGAGACGCAATGGGAACTTGCGGCGCTGATCAGGCTCATTGAGGAGATTGCCGATCCGGGGTTGCGGGCGTTTTTTACGGTGGCTTTTTCTGCCGTCATCATTACGAAGTCGGGCGGCGTCTCCCTGGCCCTGGATCTGGCCCACACGCGGCCGCATCGGGCTAAAGTCATCGTCACGAAAGACGGCCAGACTGTGCCGTTGGCAGCCTCGCCGGCTGAAACATCGCCCCGCCTGAAACTGTTAACCAAGACCCTGCGTTCGGCGTTAACGGAATTTGAGGCGAGGTTCAGGCAGAACCTGAAGAGCTTGCCGGAAACCAGATCAAACCGGTTGAAGCCGATAATCTGCGGCGGCAACGCCCAGCGCCTGCCCCTCAGATCGGATGCGGTTGATTTAATCGTCACGTCACCCCCCTATGCCGCCAATGCCATCGACTATATGCGGGCGCATAAATTCTCCCTGGTCTGGCTGGGCTACCCCATCGACCAACTGAGCACCAGACGCAAAGAGTATATCGGCAGTGAAGATACGACCGATATTCACCTGGCGGAGCTGCCGGACCAGACAGCCGGGGTGGTGGCGCACGTCACCCGGGGCGACCGCAAAAGAGGGCGGGTGTTGCACCGCTACTATTCCGAAATGACCTTGTCCCTAAGGGAGATGCGCCGCGTGCTGAAGCCGGGCCGGGCCGCCATCGTGGTGGTGGGTAATTCCACCATGCGAGGCATCGATACGGCGATACCGGCCTGCCTGGCGGAAATCGGCCGGAGTTTAGGATTCGAGGTACCGAAAATCGGCGTCCGTCACCTGGACCGCAACCGCCGCCTGATGCCGGCCGGCTCCGAGATCGATCACTCTTCCCAGATTCAGCAGCGTATGCACGAAGAGTATGTTATCGGCTTTTATAAAGACTATACCTTGGCAAAAAATAAGCATGCGGGATTCGGTATCATTGATTCTTGGCCCTGAAGGAGTTGTTTGGCATGACTCACAGAGATGGCTGCGGTAATCGACAGGTGTTGACCATCGGTCATTCGAACCATTCCTGGGAGACCTTTCTGGAGTTAGTGCGGGGCAATGGCATTACCGTGGTCGTGGATGTCCGCTCCAGCCCGTATAGCCGTTATACTCCCTATTTCAACAAAGAGCCTCTGGGGCGGGCTTTGCTGAAGGAGGGGATCGGCTATTTCTTCCTGGGTGATCGGTTGGGCGGCCAACCGGAGGCGGCTGAGCTATATGACTTGGATGGCCACGTCCTTTATGACCGGTTAGCCGACTCAGCGGCTTTCCAGGAAGGCATAGGTCGACTGCTGCAGGCCATCGCAGCCGGCCGGACGGCTCTCCTGTGCGGCGAGGAAGACCCCACCCATTGCCACCGCCGCCTCCTGATCGCCAGAGTCTTGAGTCGATTCGGAATAGAAACGTTGCATATTCGTGGCGATGGGCAGGTACAAACCGAAGTGGAACTGATGGCCCTAGAAGCAACGTCGCAGCATCGGCAGATGAGCCTTTTTGCTTCCGAGGATGTGCGCCCATGGAAATCTACACGATCGGTTTCACCAAAAAAAGCGCCGAAGAATTCTTTACCATCTTAAAAAAAACCGGTATCAAGCGCCTCATCGATGTCCGCTTGCATAATCAATCGCAGCTGGCCGGTTTTACCAAACAGGATGACCTGAAATATTTTTTACGGGAACTGTGCGGGGTGGAGTATCAGCACGAGCCCAGATTGGCGCCCACCGAGGATATCTTGGAGGACTATCGTCACAAAAAGATTGACTGGGAAGAATATCGACACCGGTTCCTCCACGTCTTGGGCGAACGAGATATCACCGGGTTTCTCTCCCGGCAGTGCTTTGAGGTACCGACGGTGTTGCTATGCAGCGAACCAGAGGCGGACCACTGTCACCGCCGCCTGGTGGCGGAACATCTCCAGAGGCTTTGGGGCGATGTGGTTATTCAACATCTTTAGGAGAACCACGCAGCAGGTGGTCATAAATCACCTGACCCGGATGGAGCGGGGCTATATCTGTGTGGCCGGTATTGATCTGGCAACTCTCCATCACCTGCGCCTATTGTTGCGGCGCGAGCGTTTAAAAACCAGTCTGTTGGCGCGTCACGGAGGGCCTTTCGACATCGGCCACATCGTTGCCTTAAAGCATGGTCGACCGAAACCGGTACCGCCACACGTGGAAGATTGCCTTGTTCCCCTGTCCCAAATTACTGTAATAAAAGTAGCAGAGTCTGGTGAGTATTGGGAATTGCTCAAGAATATCAGCAGGACCAGTTTGAGAGAGATCTTTGGGACTAGTTTACGCCAACTCGGAGCTTCATCCTACGGCACGGCTGCAGGCCAGGGAGAGGCCTCTCTGGGCTGTCTGCGCCTGAAAAAACGGCCGGAAATCTATCTCGGCGGCAGTCCAGAAAGACCGCGCATTCGACTGCGCCTTACTGACGGAGAACTGCACGTGGATGCACCGGTAACTGATCTGCGTTTATACGGTGAGGATCACTGCAGCCCACTGGCGAGTCGAGTGGAAGAAATAAAACAAAAGATTCGGACTAGCCAAGGCATCATTCTTAGCCTCGGTCTGACCCGGGCCTTCGCCGTCGCTCCCGAGCAGCCAGCAGTGCACTGGCTCCAGGTGAACAACCTCCATTTTCAGGAAAAGCCAGTCTGGCGATTGGGGTGATCAGGAGCAGAAAAATGAAGAGACAGAAGCTCGATAAACATGACAAAGATGAGCATTAAACAAGAGGCCCACTGCCACTCCCTCCGTCTGCCGGAATATGACTACTCCCAGGCAGGGGCGTATTTTGTCACTATTGGCGTGCAGGGGCGGGAATGTGTGCTGGGGGAAATACAGGCTGGCGCAGTATGTCCGTCGTCTCTGGGAGAGATTGCGGCCAACTCGTGGGCATGGCTCGAAGTAGGATATCCCCAGGTATCGTTAGACGCATGGGTTGTAATGCCGAATCATATCCACGGAATTATTGTTCTGGTGACCGATGGTAGGGGCGGTTCGCGAACCGCCCCTACCGGGGCGCCCCCTGACCCCTTACCACTAACCCCTGGCCACTGACCACTGACCACTGTTTTTATGGGCCGCACCGTCATACCCTATACCCAGATCGTGGACCAGGAGCGCAGCCGCTGGCAGAAGTTCCGGCGGGCGCTGCGCCGGGAG
>VGSX01000311.1 GCA_016874895.1 Deltaproteobacteria bacterium | reverse complement strand
GTGCGTTCAATGAACTTCCGGTTCATGAATTCTATGCGGTAATCCGGAGAGCAGACACAGATCAGACCATCAAAGCCTTCGACGATTGCCTGGTAGCGGGCTTCACTGTCTTGCAGGGCCTGTTCCACGGAGAGCAGGTCCCGAACCATCTGTTGGAATTCGGCGGCGATGTGCCCCAGTTCATCATTTCTTTCTGTCACGGGGAAAGGCTCCCGGTGTTCCCGGACAAAAACCTGCAGACCTGAGAGCACAAACCCGATCCCTTGCCGTAAATCCCGACTGATAATGAAAATTAGTCCAAGCCCCAGACCACAATAGAGCGCCGCTACCAGACCCGCTTGCCACAAATACCGGGAGAACAGGGTTGACGTTGATAATGTGTCCGCCTGCACCTGCGTGCCAAGTTCTGTTATTAAGTTATTGGTCACCTGAAGAGCACTGCCCTCCAGTTCCAGGAGGCGGTTGCTCAGTTGGCTTGCCTGCATTCCCGGGCTCTGCTCCTGGACGCGGACCAGGTGTGCCAATTCTTTTTGGTACTGCTGCACCAGGGCCAGAAGCTGGGAAATGGCCGCCTTTATATCAGGGCGCTGGGCCTGCTGTGCCATCCACCCCAACCGTTCTCGGGCCCGGTCCAGTGACTCAGCCACCCGAGAAGGCGAGGACTCATAGTGTCCCAGGTAGCGGTAGATCTCCGTACGGGCCGCGGCCAGATCCAGCAATACATTTGTACAAGCATTCATCACCGGATAGTAGTTGTGCGCCAAGTACTGATTGGTACGGTCGATCTGCCTCCAGGACCAAAAGACGATCCCTCCGGAAGTCAGGAATGCAGTGGCGAACAGCCCCAGGATGAGTAGTAGCTTGGTGGTGATGAGGAGATTTTTTAATTTCATGGACTGTCCTCTGGTAGACTTATTTTTTCCCACATCCTGTTGGTATAAAACTCTCCAAACGTCAGGGAGGGGCTGATAATCTTCCTGGACTGCAATATCTGCGCCACCTGCTCCGGGTCGTGGCCCCGCCGAAGCTCACCAACCGGATGATTCCCTGCATCTGCCGGAGTTGGTGAGGGCGTTCCAGCTTGCCGGTTTTGCCTTGCTTCAGGACCATGTTCACCGCCGCTTTGGGGTGATCAAAAAGCATAGCCCCAGCCTTTAAGGGCAATGCTGCAAGATTCGGTAAGATTGACACCAAATTCAGCACCTCCTGATCGAAAGCTAATCGATAATCACCACCCACTTCCAGGACCACCTCAAGGCGGTCGATTGCAATTGACATTTTTGAAGAAATTAATACGATTAACCATCGCAAACAGCGCCTCCGCGGCGGCCAGAGAATCGAACTCCCAGACCTGCGGAGGACTGCCCAAGGTCAATAGGAAGAATTGTGGGAATGCAGGAAACGAAGAAATCGGTTAGGCGTTTTTAAGGAACTCGCAACGATTCTCCTGAGAGTGATCTGGTGTATTTCTTGTCCTTGCAAAAAGCGTAAACTTTCCTTGAAAATCCTTCAGCGAGCACAGCAAGGCAAGGGGAGGTATATGGATATGAACCGTACAGACAGCACCTTAAGCAAACTCAACGCCATCGAGATTCTATATCGTCGGGGTTATCATATTGAGGTCATCGACCGTACTCTGGATAAGCAGATCGCCATGGAGCGCCACCGAGCGCAACAGGATCTGAATGACTTATCCCACCGCGGCCCCCCGGGAAGTTGATGCCTGAACAATTATTGACCATTAAGAATTCAAGTAAAAAGAAATTCAAATCGATAGAGGAAAAGAAGTCTTAGAACTTTTTAAGGGAGGACTTGTTGGTCCGTCTGCTTTTTTATTATTATGGATAGGTTAAGTTATGAGATGGTTTCTAAGAGGGGGATTTATGGCGCCGATTGTGAAAAGAGCAGTTTTATTTCGCCAGACTTTGACCTTCCTGTTAATCCTGGGGGCCTTTTGGGCAGGGACGGAAACCCTGCTGGCAGGGGCCGATCCTGACAAGCCACAATGGAAGATTCTGCATATCATGAGCTATCATTCCCCCTGGAAATGGACCGATGGGCAGTTGGACGGGTTTAAAGCCGCGTTGCAGGGGCTGGATATCGAATATAAAGTTTTTCAACTGGATATGAAACGAAGGACTGATGAGGCGTGGAAAGACCAGATCAGCCGTGCAGCCCGGGAACTGATTGATACCTGGAAGCCTGACCTGGTTTATACCACGGATGACTACGTTCAGGAATACGTGGTCAGGCATTACCTCAATCAGCCGTTGCCCTTTGTCTTCAGCGGCGTCAACGCCGATCCCGCGGATTATGGATTTACCGGAAGCACAAATGTCACGGGGGTTTTAGAAGAAGAGCATTTTGTCGAAACGGTCAGATTATTACAAAAGATCGTGCCTACGGTGAAAAGGATCGCCGTAATTTATGACGATGACCCAACCTGGCCGCCCGTCCTGGACAGGATGAAAAAAAGCCTGCCCCAACTCGAGGGGATAACGATAACGAGTTGGGATCTGATCCACACCTGGGCGCAGTTTCAGCAAAGATTGGCGGAGCTGCAAACAGAGGTCGATGCCATCGGGTTTCTGGGGATTTTTTCCTTTAAAGACGAATACGGCCAGAATGTTTCCTATAAAACGGTATGCCGCTGGGTTATGGATAACAGCAGGTTGCCGGACTTCAGCTTTTGGAAGGACCGCATTGCCTACGGCACCCTGTGCGCCGTCAATGTCTCGGAATATGAGCAGGGCTATGCCGCCGGCCAGCTGGCCCGGGGTATTCTCCTGGAAAGCCGGGATCCCGCCAGCTACCCCATGAAACCGACGGTCAAAGGGGTTCCCATAATCAACCTGCTCCGGGCCAAGAAATTAGGGCTGCCGATCAGAACAGGCATCTTGCTTTCGGTGAACGTGAAGGATGATGTCAACAAAGATTTTTAGCTGATGATCATGGGGATAAGGAAAAAAGTACTTTTTGTTTCGGTTGCCATATTGTTTGTGGCCCTGGCAGCGACTGCCGCGGTCAGCAGTATCTTTTTCACCCGGGAGTATTCCACGGCTTTGCAATCCAGGGCCTTTCTCATCGGCGGCATCTTAGCCAGCCAGTTAGAAAAATTACTGCAATACGATATCCCCCTGAACAACCTGGTGGGTTTTGAGGAACAATGCCAGGAAATCATTACAAAATATAAAGATATCACCTATGCCATGGTGGTGGATTTCGAAGGCAGGATAGTGTTTCACAATAATCCTGAGAAACAGGGACAGCTCTCCGCCTACCGTAATATTTCGGAACTATTACAAAAAAATGAAACTCTGCAGCACTGTTATGAGAATGGAGAGAAATTTTTCAATTTCATCACCCCGGTTCCAGGGATGGACAAAAGCCCCATAGCTGCCGTCATCATCGGTTTTCCGGCCAGCGCCATTACCCAGAAGACCGCCCAGATGGTCAGTTATGCGGTGGCTCTGTCCGGCATTTTCCTCATCCTGGGGGCCGTATCCCTGATCCTGCTGCTGCGGCTCTGGGTAACCAACCCCTTGGGCCAGTTGCTCCAGGCCATTATGGATATCCGGTCAGGCGGGACAGGCTCGGCCCAACTGCTCACCATCAGATCCAGCGATGAATTCGGCGAACTGGGGCGGGCCTTCAATGAAATGGTGTTACAACTGCGGGAATCACAGGCCAAGGTGCAGAATTATACCCAGGAACTGGAGTTCAGGGTGCAGGAAAGCACCCGGCATCTCCAACAGGCCAATGAACAACTGCGACAAGATATCCAGGTGCGCCGGGAGGCGGAGAAGGCCTTGCGCCAGACCACCCAGAAACTGCAGGCTTTGATCAACGCCTCGCCTCTGGCCATCTACGTCCTGGACCCCGAGGGGCGGGTGCAGATGTGGAATCCGGCCGCGGACCATATCTTTGGCTGGCGGGAGGAAGAAGTCCGGGGCCGGCGCCTGCCCATAGTACCCGACGATAAACTGGAAGAATTCCGCCTTTTGTTTGAGCGCGCCCTGGCAGGCAGGCTGTTGACCGCCGTAGAACTCACCCGCCGGAAAAAAGACGGCTCGCCCATAGCGATCAGTCTTTACACTGCGCCTTTATATGACGACCACGATAAGGTGGCCGGCGTCATGTCCTTGGCGGTGGACATCACG
>VGSX01000310.1 GCA_016874895.1 Deltaproteobacteria bacterium | reverse complement strand
AATACTTGATTCTTTGGCTATTACCGAGTTGGCCGAATATTTACCTCTTCTCTTTGCTCTGATGTTAGCGGGTGGTAAGCTTGTAATATTAATGTCTCAATCGGCGTTTCAAGCCCTTCGCCCCAAGGATTCGAAATACTTCCAGAACTCGGGAAAGGACTTGGCCACGCACCCGGGGTTGGCGATGCTGACTCCCGGGGTCTTCAGGCCGGCCAAAGCAAAGCTCATGGCGATGCGGTGGTCGTTGTAGGTATCGATGACCGTCCCCCGGGGCTGGCCGCCCTGGACAATCAAGCCGTCGATGGTTTCCTGGACGCTGATGCCCAGCTTGGCCAGTTCGGTGGCCACGGCCTGGAGGCGGTCCGATTCTTTGTGGCGCAGGTGGGGGACGCCGGTGATGCTGGTCTCGCCCCGGGCATAGGCGGCCACCACCGCCAGAGTGGGGACCAGGTCGGGCATGTGGGCCATATTGATCCGGGTGGCGTGCAGGGGGCGGCCCTGAAGGATCACCCCGGCCGGTGAAGACTCCACCCGGCAGCCCATCTGCTCCAGGACCTTGATAAAGCCGATGTCGCCCTGGCAGGATTGGGGATTAAGGTTGGTCAGGGTTACCCTGCCCCCCGTGAGAGCCGCCGCGCCCAGGAAATAAGAGGCGCTGGAGGCGTCCCCTTCCACCTCGTAGTCCTGGGCCTGATAGCGCTGCCCGGCCGGCACGGAAAAATAGCGATACCCCTCCCTGTAATAGGCAATGCCAAAATCCTGCATGACGCTTAGAGTAATGTCCACGTAGGGTTGGGAAACCAGCTCCCCCACCACCTCGATTTCCACATCCCGGGTAGCAAAAGGGGAGATGAGCAGGATGGCGGAGATGAACTGGCTGCTGACGATGCCTGAAACACGGGTGTGGCCCCCGGCCAGACCCCGGGCCTGGACGATGACCGGCGGGCAGCCGTTATGATGCTCGCTGGTGGCGGCCACTCCCAGTTGGGCCAGGGCGTCCAGGAGGTCCTGGATGGGCCGCTGACAGAGGCGGGCCGAACCGGTGAGGACATAGCGCCCCTGTCCCAGGGCGGCTACGGCGCTCAAAAAGCGCATGGAAGTGCCGGAATCCCCCAGGTAGAGGGGGGCGTCCGGAACTTTGAGCTCGCCGCCCCGGCCTTCCACCTGACAGATATCCTCCCCCCAGGTGATGGTGCAACCCATGTTCTGGAGGGCGCGAGCCGTAAAGAGGGTGTCTTCGGCCCGGAGGAGATTTGTCAGGGCGCTGGTGCCTTCGGCCAGCCCCGCGGCTATCAGGCTGCGGTGGCTGAAGCTTTTGGAGCCGGGCAGGGTAAGAACGGCGTCTAGATGAGCAATGGGAAAAATTTCTTTGTGCATGAACTAACAAGCCTTTAATATTCTAATTTTTATCCGGAAAGATCGAGCTCGTGCCCAAGTATAACCTGGATAGGCGCAAAGTAAGCGTTCAGCGGTCAGCTTACAGCCGTCAGCTAATGCTTTAAGTTCAAATAGTTATTCTAAGATGGCGGATCACTGGTTTTTCGCTTAGTTTCCCCAACCCATTGATTTTGCTGAAAGCTGATAGCTGAACGCCTACCGCGAAAAAATCGTAATCGATCACCGGGTTCTCCGTACCGGCTCGGGTGAGACGAATTTTCAGCCCTGTAATACTGCTCCCTGTCATCCGGGGGAGCAGTCCGGGATTCTATGGCCTGGCCGAGATGGCGGGCGTAAACCCGAGTGAATTCGGCCCCCAGGAAGAGTATCAGGGCGGAATAGTAGACCCACATGAGGATGACCACCAGGGAGCCGGCCGCGCCGTAGGCGGAGGCGATGCTTTGGCGAGTAAGGTAGAGCCCCAGGAGGACGTTACCTACGGCAAATAACAAAGAGCTGATGAAGGCTCCCAGGATGACAAAGCGCCAGGGCACCCGGGCGTCGGGCAGGACCTTATACAGGATGGCGAAAAGGATAGTGAGGAAGATGATGGAGAAGGAATGGTCCACCACCGTGACGACAACCGCCGGAACCACCAGGTGGCGGCTGATAGTGTCGTAAAAGGCCACCAGGAGTGATTTGAGCACCATGGAAATTAGGAGCAACAGGCCTACCAGAAGGACCACGAGAAAGGATTTACCCCGGTCCCGCACCAGCGTCAGCAACCCGCCGGAGGAATCGTTCACTTCCCACATGCTGTTGAGGGCATTTTTCAGCATGAGAAAAACCGTGGTGGAGCCGAAAAACATCAGCAGCACGGCAATGACAGTGGCGGTTCTCCCCGACCCCGGCCTATAGGCGTTTTGCATGATCCCCATAATGTTGCCGGCGTTTTCACTGCCGACGAATTCGGTCAGGCGGGAGAGCAGATTGGCCTGTACGGCTTCTTGGCCCAGAAAAAATCCCACCGCCACAGTAATGATGATTAATAGCGGGGCCAGGGAAAAGAGGGTGTAAAAGGCCAGGGCCGCCCCGAAAACTGGGGCGTTGTGCTTGTTCCAGGATGTAAAGGTTTCCAAAAGGAGTTGCCAGAATACCCTCATCTTTTTGCACCTTGACCTTTTCCTAACAGTTCCTCATGGATTGGCGGCCCACACGTAACGCACGTGGTGGGCAATGCCCACCCTATATTTTGGCTGCATCTTTAAACTTTGAACTCTGAACTTCTCAATACAGCCTCAGCTCTTAACCCGCCAGGTAGTCCCCTGAGGGGTGTCTTCCAGGAGGATTCCGGCTTCGACCAGTTGTTGGCGGATGGCGTCGGCCAGGGCAAAGTCTTTCTGCTTCCTGGCCTGGCGGCGTGCCTCGATGAGTTCCTCGATGCGGGCCGGGTCTATAGTCAAGGCCTCGGTTTTTTGGCGGAGAGACTGCAGCAGGATCTGAGGATCGTGTTGCAGTAGATTCAAGACGCCGCCCAGGGTGAGCAGTTCCTGCCTGATCCAGGCCAGGACAGGGGTGGCAATCGCCCTTTCCTCGGGATTGTGCTCCAGGACGCGGTTAAGGAGGCGGACGACCTCGAAGAGATGCCCCAGGACCTGGGCGGTGTTGAAATCATCGTCCATGGCCTCCATAAAACGCGGCCTTAAGCTGAGCAGGCGGGAGTATTCCTCGGGATTAAGACCGGGAAGCGAAAGAGACTCGGGCGGGGCCTCAGGGAGCGCCGTCCCCTCCACCGCCTGCTCCAGGCGCATCAGGGTGCTATAGAGGCGCATCAGGGCGCTTTCAGCTTCGGCCAGGGCCTGGTCGGAAAAATCCAGAGGACTGCGGTAGTGATTCTGGATGAGAAAGAAACGGACCACTTCAGGGTGAAATTTGGCCAACACCTCCTGAATGGTGAAAAAATTGCCCAATGACTTGGACATCTTTTCCTGATTGATGGTGACCATGCCATTGTGCACCCAGTAACAGGCCAGGGGCTTGCCGTGGGCGGCCTCGGATTGGGCGATCTCATTCTCGTGGTGGGGAAAGATCAGATCGGCCCCGCCCCCGTGAATATCAAAGGTATCCCCTAAATAATGCTGGCACATGGCAGAGCATTCAATGTGCCAGCCCGGGCGTCCCGGTCCCCAGGGACTTTCCCAGGCGGGCTCCCCGGGCTTGCTGGCCTTCCAGAGGGCGAAATCAAAGGGGTTGTCTTTCTGGAGGTTGACGTCCACCCGGGCCCCGGCCAGCATGTCGTCCAGGCTGCGCCCCGAGAGTTTGCCATAGCCGGGAAACTTGGCCACCGGAAAGTAGACATCCCCGTCACGCTGGTAAGCAAACCCTTTTATCTCTAACGTCTTGATAATCCGGATGATATCCTCAATATGCTCTGTGGCCCGGGGTTCGATGTCCGCCGGCCCCACCCCCAGGGCCTGCATATCCCGCTGGAAAGAGGCAATATAGGTGTGGGCCACGGTTTCCCAGGAAAGGTTTTCCTGCTGGGCCCGCCGGATAATCTTGTCATCGATATCAGTAAAATTCCGCACCCAGGTGACCGTAAACCCCCGAAAGCGCAAATAGCGTACGATGACGTCGAAAACCACGGCCGAGCGGGCGTGGCCGATGTGGCAGTCATCGTACACCGTGACGCCGCAGGCGTAGAGGGTTACATTTCCGGGTTTGAGGGGGGTGAATTCCTCTTTTTTTCTGCTCAAGGTGTTGTAGATCAGCAAAGTCGTACACTCCCCAGGAT
>VGSX01000309.1 GCA_016874895.1 Deltaproteobacteria bacterium | reverse complement strand
TCTGTCATATTATCTCGTTAGCTTATATTACCCCAAAAAAAAAACCACGAGGTCTGCGAGTTGGGATCGCCTGCAACCTTCATGGTTTGATTGACTCTTCGAAAACTTTAAGTTACTACCGAAGCTTCGTGCTTCTTTTCACGATTTATGATTTATCGCATCACAACCTCATCTGTCAACAGCTAAATTCATTGGAATCCTTTAGAGAAATATTTCCCTGCCGGTGGCATCAGATGTCATTTTGCAGAATGAAAAATGCTTTTCGTAACCCGACCTCCTCGGGAGCTGGCCCCCCTTGTTAAGCTTACCCTTACCCACAACCCGGTATCCATACAGTAGCACAGACCTCCAGGTCTGTGCCTCTCAGGTGTCGATCTGGAGATTAGCGCTACCGCATTTCCCTTCTTACCTGTGGGCGGAATATATCGCAGCTGCAATTTTACCGTGAAAATCCGCCCTCAATCCCCCTTTAGCAGAGCTGAGCATTTGCCGGAAAAAAAAACCACGAACACCTATCATCAAGGAAGGGCCTTCGTGGCAAGGTTGCTGATTATATTCGTGAATAAATCTTTCGGGGCTTCATTCTCCCCAAAGCAATGTGAATTTTATAACAATACGTCCGAGCTTGGCAAGAATTTTATTAATGGACCTAAGCCGGGAATCACTGTGGATCTGCCCTGGTAGCTGCTAAGCCGGAGTGGGGTATGGCGGCTTTTGGAACGAAATGGGTCAGAAAGCTTATTTTGGGGGAGGGAAAGGACCGCAGCGTTGATATCAGGTTTCGCCGCTATCGGGTTGTTTCGGCGTGCTATTCCCTTCCTCGGGAAACTGGGCCGTTTTCTCGTTTATCCGCAGGTATATTTCCTCCCGGTGGACTATGATGTCCAAAGGCGCATTTATCCCCAGGCGGACCTGCTTTCCTTTGATATCAATAATTCTCACCCGGATAGTGTCGCCAATGCGGATTTCCTCCCCAATCCTGCGGGTAAAAATCAGCACCGGATACCTGCCCCGATCTGCCCGCAGGGAATTGTGACGGTTTTCCTGGGCAATCTGGCCGACTCTGGGATTAAATGAAACATTCCTTTTCCCCCCCCTGGCATATTTTAGTGCAAAAATGGCAGGATAACAATCATAAAATATGTGTTATTAATCTTTTAGTTTTTTTTCCGCCTTGACGTCCAACCGTCGTCTGCGAAACAGTGTCATGGCAAAGTATTACACCATAGAGGCTCTTGCCAAATAGCTCATAAAAGAGGCCTGGTTTCGCCGTGTTGCTCAGGGCTGATTTTTTTTGCCAGCGACACGTAAAAGGTCACATGCGCATGGGGGCCGACCTCAGCCCAGGCCCGTCCCCCATGCCTCCGGGCGATTTCCTCGACGATGGCCAACCCCAGGCCCGTTCCCTCCTGTCCCTGGGAGGATTCCCCCCGCTGGAAAGGCCCGAAAACCTTTTCTACCTGTTCCGGAGGAATACCGACGCCATCATCACTCACGGAAAAAATGTGAAAAACATCGGAGTCGGCATAGCCGATGCTGATCTGGCTCAGTTGCGAACCGCCGTATTTCAGGGCATTATCAATATAGTTGCGAAAAACCCGGATAAGGGAAGTTCTATCTGCTTGCACCTCGGCAAAGACCTCGGGCTGAGACCACTGGATCTGCCGGTTGGTGAGGGAGGTCTGAAATTCCTCCCGGACCTGAGCTAAAATTTCCTGAACGTCGAGAAGTTCAAATTTCAGGGGAGATTCCTTTGTCCTGATGAAGGTGTTGATTTCCTCGATTAAGATCAGGGCGTGTTGGGATTCTTTGACTATCTGGGTGCAGAAGACTTTCCCCTTCTCATTCAAAAGATCATGATATTTCCTGGCCAAAAGGCTCGTCAGGCCATGAATGGCTATTAGTGGGTTCTTCAGATCGTGGGAGATGGAATAGGCGAAACGTTTAATTTTTTCGGTATAGTCCTGAATTTCCTTCTCCAGGCGCTTGCGTTCGGTAATATCCAGGGAATACTCGATCATCTGGACGACATTGCCGTCATCGTCGAAAATCGGATAGGCGTGGACTTCCATGTCCCTGGGGTTCCCGTCTTTATCAAAATGAATGTGTTCCACAACGACCGGCTGTTTGGTCTTTTTGACTTCCTGCAGCGGACAGGTGTGTTCGCTGCCGCCACAGGGGGTGGATCTTCGATGTGTCAGGGAGTAGCAGGTCGGTTTGGCTGATAAATCTCCCAGGCGCGCTGCCGAATTCGCCATAACGATACTGTGATCAAGGGCGTCCAGCACATAGAAGGGGTGGGTCAGGGACTCCAGCATATGATGAAAGAACTGATTCTGACGCCTTAAATCAAGTTCCATGAGCTGACATTTATTTTCCAGGGCCTCCAGTTCTGAGATGCGCTGCCGCGCCTTTTTCAGTTCATCCTGGAGTCGTGTCATATTTTTTTTCGGGGACGCCATAACATGCGATTCCTTCTGCGGTTTGCGAGGGAAAAAAATCTGACCCCACCGCCGTTAAATCCTGAACATTTTAAACCAGCGGGACGGCCGGCTGGAACCCCTGTTTTTTTGAAACTTTTCTCATGTTATCCTGGATGACTTGCCGTTGCATCCTAACATAATTATGGTTTAAAAAAAAAGGTAAGCGTTCAGCGGTCAGCTTACAGCCGTCAGCTAATGCTTTAAATTCAAATAGTTATTCCAAGGCGGCGGATCACTGGTTTTTCGCTTAGTTTCCCTAACCCATTGTTTTTGCTGAAAGCTGAATGCTGATAGCTGAACGCCTACAAAAGCTGCGGTTTTGAAAAGGTCTGATGCTGGAGGTTTTCGCCATGGCCTTTAGGCTGCCCATCTATCGTCCCCCGGTTTTTGACCAGGCGCCGCTTAAAGATGCGCCATTAGTACGCTTCACCCCGGCACCCGAGGCCGGGGTGGCCCCGGATAATTACCATGCCACCACGATTTTCCCCGAGTATTATCACCTGACCCAGGGTTCCTGGGTCCTGCTGCCGCAATCCCGGATGGATGGGGTGGTGGTGCGGACACTGGAAGGCTTTTTGCGGGTGAAAGAATTCCGTCACCTCAGGGTCGGGGAATCGGTGGCCTGCGGCAGGGGCGAAAACGGGGAGGAGGGCATCTATGTGCACACGGAAGGTTTTGCCCAGCCCCAGGCTGCTGCGGAAAAATTCGCCTTCCGCACCTCGCTGTCCCGGGAAACCGCCTTTTCCATTGATTACGACGAACTCTACGAACTCCTATGCCATGAACGGGAGCACGGTTTTATCCTGTGGGTTCTGGGGCCGGCCGCGGTCTTTGACCGGGATGCCCGCCTGGCTCTGGTCTCCCTGATACAGCAGGGGTATGTCCACGGGCTCCTGGCGGGCAATGCCCTGGCAACCCACGATATCGAAGCGGCCCTGTGTCAAACGGCTCTGGGCCAGGATATTTATACCAAGCGCCCGGTTCCCCTGGGGCATTATAAACATCTGGACGCCATCAATCTTATCCGGCAGTCCGGCTCTATCACCGCCGCCTTGGAAAGCGGACACATTATGGATGGGGTTATGCACGCCCTCTGGCAGAAACAGATCCCCTGCGTTCTGGCCGGCTCCATCCGTGACGACGGCCCGCTGCCGGAAGTGCTGACCGATGCCCTGTCAGCCCAAGACGCCATGCGCCACCTGGCCATTCGGGCCACCACCGTGATTGCTGCGGCCACCCAACTGCACAGCATCGCTACGGGCAACCTCATCCCGATGTATCATGTCTTACCGGACGGACAGGTCAGGCCGGTCTATTTCTACGTGGTGGACATGTCGGAATTCGCAGTGGGCAAACTGGCCAACCGCGGCTCCCTGGCCGCTCGGGGGATTCTCACCAACATCCAGGATTTCCTGGTAATTCTGGAGAGGGGGTTAAGCCGCAGGGAAACTTAAGGAAACCTGCGGCGGAGGTTAAGTAACTCAGTGAATCAAGATGGGTTAGGTGTATTAGGCACCGGTCACTTTTACGTTTGTGGGCCCTCTGATTTCGTGCCCCAGCCGGCTCCGGCCAGAGCCCATGGGAACATCGGCTCGTTATGGGCCCCGAAGGTTTCTCCTCAAAAATCATACCGGAACAAGGCATCGGCCCCGGTGTTGCGCTGGCCCTGTTCGGCCTGGAGACGGAAATTACGGTTGATGCGGTATTCCAGGCGCAC
>VGSX01000308.1 GCA_016874895.1 Deltaproteobacteria bacterium | reverse complement strand
CCCCGGCGATCATCACCCGGGACCCCAGGGGAATTTCAATGGGCTGGAGGCAGGCGCCGCTCATCTCCTTCCCGTCCGGCCCCTTTTTCCCGGAACACTTGCCGTCCCGCAAGGCCGGACAACTGGCCACCACCACCCTGGTTACTCCATGGTAGGCCACGGTGTTTTCGCCGTAAACCTGAAGGGGAACCGTGACCCGCTTCCCGGCGTATTCGCTCCGGTCAACCTGTTCAAAGCTGGATAGCTGAATGGACGGCTCCAGGTGGCTGACGGGCGTGGGGTAGTCGTGCGGTTCGGTCTGCTGGATGATTTCCTTCAGCCTGGCCCCTGACCCCCCATCCTTGACGATCCAATCGGTTAAATCCTTGTGGTCCGGCTCCGCTGGCGGTTCATAGAGCCATACCACCTTGAGGGACAAGACCTCCCCGGCCTCCACCGCGGCTTTGAAAGCCGGGAGCACCAGGGAGGCCACCGCGTGGCGGCCCGGGAGGTCGCTGTCGTAAAGCAGGACCACGTGATGGCCGCGGAAGTGCTTCACCCATTCCGCCTGGAACGCCGCGGCCCCGTTGGTGGAAGTTACTCCAACCCACCCCGTTTCCTGTTCCGCCAAAGCTGAATCAAGTTCCCCTTCACAAATTATTATCGCGCTTCCCGGCGGGGACTTGGCCAGGCGCTCCAGGCCCCACAGCCGGACCTCGCCGCAACCGGCCCAATTCAGGGTCTTGGGTTTCTTTTTGGAGTTGTGGAACCGGACGTTCACCAGGGTGGGCCCTAGGCCGGTCATGTCGTACACCGGGATGGAATTGCGTTCCCGTTTGGTGCACCACCCGACCTGGAACTTCTTGATGCTTTCTTCGGTGAGGCCCCGTTTTTCCTTGAGAAACTGGATGGTTTCCGGGGTGAGGTTCTTCTGGAAGGCTTCTATGTCGGCCAGGGTGGGCTTGGGACGGTGCGGCTCGTTGTTTTCTCTGACCCCGGTGAGCTTGGCGTAATAAAAGTAGGCGTCCCGGCCGGTCATCATCCCGGATCCCGGGGCCTCCGCCGCAATGTCGAACAACGACTTGCTCAGCCTCAGGATAAAATCGTGGTAGATGCCGCGCTGGGGGCCGCCACTCACATTGATGGACGCCGAGGGGTCCTTGTCTTCACTGTATAATGAATGGCATCGCAGCCAGCCCTTGGCGTCAGGCTTGGCCTTGGCCGCGATACGCACCCCCCACTTTTCAAATTCCGCCTGCACGTCCAAGCGTCGTAATATTTCTTCGCGTTGACCGGACACATGGCCCCCCTGTTAAGGCGAGAAACGGGGGAAAGGAGACCGTCTCCCTCCCCCCCCTTGGTTAATTGAGCTTCAGTCTGTTTTTGATGAATCGTTCCGGATCGTGCCGGATACAAACCTCGCCCTGGACCCCCAGCATTCCCAACCTGTCTAATGACTGCACCAGCCGGTCCCATTCGGTTTGGGCGTCCAGAATGGCATGGAACAGCCGCATGGCCGCGGCAAAATCCCCCTTCCCGGCCAAGTCCACCATCTCCCGCAGATACCTGCCCGGCACCAGCAACAGATTCCGGGGATCAACCTTCAGGGCTGGGCCCTGATGCGGCGCCCCCTCCCCTGACAACCCTTTCAACTCGTCAAGTGCTTCATGGTACCAAGATAGAAGGGCTTGCCCCGCGCTATAGGAGACTTCCAACTCGAACTTCAGCCGCTCCACTTCTTTTTCCAGTCGCTTCCGGTTCGTTTCCGGGCTGGGCAGGCCGGAAATCCCGTAACCGAGCAGCCGCTTCATGTAAGCTACACGATCCCGATCTCCATCCATAATTTCCAGAAGAAATTTCTCAAACCGGGGGGCCGGGACATCAAATCCGCGCCACTCCGTAGGGCAAACGAGCTTGATATAATCCTCTGGACGGCCAGGCCGGAATGAACGGTCTTTTAGATTGAGAACCCCGTTCTTGAAGGGCAGCAAATATGGGTCCAAATCCCATTCACTGCCGGTGATCCCCAGGGAGCCTTCACCGGCCGCCGCCAGAACCAAGATGTTTTCCCGATACCGCCTGCGCTGAAGATGAGCAATTTTTTTGAGGAAAATTTCTCTGGTTTCCTTCGCCTGTTCAGCAACATTCTTATTGCTGGCCTGCGTCGCCTTTAATTCCTGCTCGGCGCATTGCCGCGCCGCAGTGACATAGTGGGGGATCAAATCCTCGACTCTTGCCAGGGCTTCGTTCAGCAAATCCTCTTCCCAGTGGTGACCCGTAAACCGGTACCACCTGTCGCTGGAATGATCTTTGAGAAGTTTCCCAGCGAATAGCAAGGCGAACAACTTCGCATCCCCGGCTTCGCCGGATTTTGCGAAGTTCAAGAGGTCGGTAAATGAAAAAACAGGCTTGCTGAAAGTCGCCTCTTCCTGGGCGATTTTCGCCCGCGCTGCATCACGAAAATAATCTATACTTTCCAGGGTGCTTGCCCAGGCGGTTGCCACGGTGCCCATTGATCAATCCCTAATCCCTGTTCTTTAAGCTTTGTAGCCATTCATCCAAATCGGTTTTGAGCCAACCGACCGCCCTTGCTCCGAGTTTGATTCGCTTGGGGAACCGCCCCGCCTTTTCCTCTCTCCAAACGAAAGACCGGGACACATTGTTGTCTTTTAAGATCTGCTTGATTCGGAGTACTTGTGCTCCCATAACTTACCTCATGATTTGGTGAATTTTTATTGCTTCTATTGGGATAAAACCGTACCATACTTTTTCACAACACCTAAAGACCCCTTATTTTGCAATATTGCATATTAGAGAAGTCTAAATCTGCTATTTTGCAAAAAAATAGCCAGCCTTTTGAATGGCTGGCTTTACAGTTAATAAGTTTGCTGCTTAAGTAAGATTATTTAAATCATTCTTTTATTAACTCCCATCCGAATCCAGGAACGCACTCATGTAATCTATCTATATCCAGAGGATCTCCATATTTCTGTATGAAGTTATCATTAATGGCCTTCGCTGCTTCTACCTTATCTTTGTCGAGATAGATTTTCCGAAATATTTCGTTATCCATTTCTTCTAAATTATCAAGGCCCAATTCATCCCGCCTTATCCCATCTTTTATGTTTAGCAAATACCTCACCACGGTTATTACATCTATCGATTGCCTGTCATTTTCATAAGATTGTTTTTCGGGGGGCCAAATGTTTTCTTTCCCCCATAGTTTTTCGGCCTCATGAATTTGCGCTTTTAACTCGTCAAGCCAGGTAGTTAAAGGTTGCTTCGCCCAATGTGAAAGGACAGCAAAGGCAGCCGCCGAATACCTTCGTGCTTCTTCCATTAATATTTTCTGCGCTTCACTGTGAAATCCCCGAGGCAAAGCCTTTCCTTCCCTTGAGAGGAATTTCTCGTTAATAGGCCGAGTAATGTTGAGAAAAATCAATCTACCAAGATATTCAGGGGAAGCTTCCGCCAATTGATGAAGGATATTCCAATCCTGGGGGGAGGCGTTAATTTTTAAAGTAAGTTTGTTAGGCCATTCTTGACTTACAAAGGACAGGGGTATTGGTTCGGCGCTCCCATCATAGGTAATGGGTTCCCCTTTTTTGCGCTGATAAAAAATATTCTTCTTCTCACGATTCATCTGCCACCTCCTCTTGTCCGAGATTATGCGGCAGGCTGGGCCGCCGCAGGCAAAAAACGGTTTTGAGGGCCTCTTTCGTCGAGGTTAACCCCGCCATGTTTCGCTTTTTCAGCCAAATTGCCGTGTGTGAAGCAGCATACCACAAATTTTCAAAAATTTATCAATCAATCAGCCGGATATAGAAAATTATTGATGAAATTTGGGCAGACCTCTCCCCTCAGGCCACGATACCTTAAGGTTGAAGAGCTCAAGGTCCCCAGGCCAGCACCGCCCGATAATGGTGCGCCAGGGGAAAGGCTGAAGCGATATGGACATACCACCGCCGGGCGTGGTAAGAAATTCTGGCCCCCACCTTGATCAGACGCTTGATGAGCCAGTCCATGGACCGCTTCACCTCTTCCCCCCAAACATAAAACTGCCGGATCATATGCAGGAGGTTGTAGGCCAGGACTCCCATCTTCAGCCTGGCCTGGTTGGCTTCGAAACGCTGGCAGCTGGTTTTGTCCCACCTAAGAGTGTTCTTTCCTTCTTTGATCCGGTTTTCTATCTCGGCCCGGCCATTATAGACCTTGGTCACCTTGCCGGCCGGCAGCCTGGAGTTGCTGACCACAAACCC
>VGSX01000307.1 GCA_016874895.1 Deltaproteobacteria bacterium | reverse complement strand
CCCGGCCCAACGCCTGCTCGACCTCATTGACCGTAAAGGATTGGCGGCCCTAGGCTAATATCGGACTTTCCTTTGCGAGCGCACCGCCACCCTGGCCCTGGGAAAAGTGTTCCATAATTACGATGAATCTCCGGGAGAAGCAGGCATCCGGCTCGTGGCCTTCCACGAGGTGTGCGAATTGCTGTTGGCCCGTATGCTGATCTGCGCCACGGCCCGTTACGCCACCCGAGACGAGCTCGAAGAGGCCAAGCACGAGATCATCCGGACCTTGGAAAATGTCCTCTTTCGGCCAGAGAGGAAAGACGCTCAACCCCAACCGGACAAGGTTTCCGAAGCCCCGTAATCCTGTCCTCCAATTTGAGGGCGGGGTCGCCCACTCCTTCCAGGAACGGCCTGAGGTTAATAGGTTTTTCGCTTCTTCATCTGAATTTTAGGTTCCTGATAGTCTTCATCGTCTTCTGATGCGGACCGAAGCACTATCCCGTTGCCCGCGTCCACCTTCACCTCCAGGCCGTTACTCAAAAGCACACTGTATACCAGGCAGCCGTTCTCATTTTCTAACGCCAATCCCTTAACCCGGGAGCCGGGATAGGCGGCCTGGGCGGCAGCCATGGCTTGATCCGCCGGGATTTTAGCTAGGGAAGTGAGATCAACTGGCTCCGGTTCTGGCACTTTGATGCTGCAGGAAGAGGCGGAAAGCTGTGGGGCGGCCGGCACCGCAGGGGAAGGGGGCGGCATTCCCGCGGAGCCGGCTCCCACGTCGAAGAAAACAACGATCCAGGCCAGCGCCAATATCACCAAACCTGGCATTCCCAATAGTCCTTTCATGGTTCGGTTTCTGGAGACAAAGAAACTCAGATTTCAGTGTCTCAGACCGGTACTCTACTTCCCAAACATGGTGGCATCTTTAGAGGCTTTCCAGTCCGGGAGAATGGAGCCGTCCTGGCCATGGACATTTATCTCAGCGACGATGGCCCCTTTATACAGCAGAGGAACCTTCCATTCGCCCTGTTTGCCCAACCAGGCGGCCCCCACCTGCGCCTCATTGACCACTCCCTGCACCGCCTTCACTGCCTGCTCCGGGGTGACTGACAGCTTCTGGACAAAACCCTTTTGCCCCTTGGTGAGAATTTCCCCGGTGGCGGGGTTCAGCCGCACCTTGGCAACAATTTTTCCCTCTAACGATAGCGGGACCTCGAATTTGATATCCCCCTGTTTTCCCTGTTTGGTAAAGGGCTTTCCCACCGACAATTTGGGTATGGCCGTACTCACAGTGGACTTGGCTTGATCGGCAGTGATGACTGGTGGAATTTGCGGCCCCCCGCCTTTTTTATCCTTTTTGGCCCAGGCGGACCCGGTGCACAGCAAGACCATAACTAAAATCCCGATCCAGACTCTAACCGCAGTTTTCATGGGTTTTCTCCTTATTGGTAAGGTTCGTTGACCTGCATAATAGAGATGGAAGATTACCTCAACCTTTCGGCAACATTACAAATCGGCAAGGTTGGGTCAAGAGGAAAGGAAGAGGTTTGAAAAAGAGAGACTATGCGGGTAAATAGACGGTAAAGAGAGAACCGCTGCCGACTTCGCTGGCCACTTCCACCCGGCCGCCGTGGGCCCGGATGATAGCCCGCACCAGGCTCAGACCCAAACCCAGACCGCGCTGGCCCCGGCTTTTATCGCCGCGATACAGCCGATCCCAGATTTTGGCGAGTTCCTCAGGAGGAATCCCCACTCCGGTGTCCCTGACGGCCACGATCTTTTGATCGCCCTGGGCGGAGGCGGTCACTTCTATCCTGCCCCCCACCGGAGTGTATTTGACGGCGTTGTCCAAGAGGTTGGCCAGGGCTTGCCTCAGGCGGGCGGCATCGGCGTTGACCATGAGCCCCGCAGGATAGCTGGTGTTGATAGTAATCTGCTTTTCTTCCGCCACGTAGTGGTATAGCTCTATGACCTCGTCGAGTAAGGACGCGAGATTCACCTCCTCGAGGTTAAGCATCATCGTGCCGGTTTCCGCTTCGGCAATGTCCATCAGGGTGGTTATTAAGGTGGAAATCCGCTCGGCTTCCTCCAGGCAATCAGCCAAAGCCTCCTGACAGACCCCAGGCTGCTCTTGAGCTTGCAAAGCGGCCTCTGCCACGCCGCGCATCCGGGTAAGAGGGGTGCGCAGGTCATGGGCCACGTTATCCAGGGTTTCCCGCATGCCGTCCATCAAACCGGCGATGCGGTCCAGCATCTGGTTGAACAGCCGGGCCAGCTCGTCCAACTCATCTCCCGTAGGTCCCATCGGGGCCCGGGCCTCCATTTTCCCCGTGGCCGTAATGGTGCGTACCGTGTGGATGAGATGGCGAATGGGCCTGAGCGCCCGCCCAGCCAGGAATTGGCCGCCCACCAGGCCCAACAGGATAATCGGGATAGCCACTCCCAGGACCACCCGGCGGTAGTTGGCCAACACTTCTTCCCGGTCCCCGGCGTTCTTCCCTACCTGGAGGATAAAGGCATCCGGCAGTTTGGCCGCCGCGAGCTCCAGCAGGTTTTTGCCATCCTGGGAAGGGAGATGAAGAACGTTTCTCTCCTCGCCCTGGCCCTCCAATCGGCTCAAGTCGAAATCAGCCCAATGGTCCGGTAAACTCAAAAACAGCGTCTGGTTTCTGGGGCCCGCCACCCGCACGAAAAAGATGTTGGGTTTGCCGGCATACTTCTCAAACTTGATGGCGTTTCTCAAGGCGATCAGCTTGCCGGCCTTATATTGGGCCTGATATTCCTTCAAAACGGCCAGAATAATTTTTTGGTCTTGGTTTCGTAGGGACGCGGACAGAGAAAAATAAGCCAGGAGGAGGATGGCCAGGGCCCCGAGGCAGAAGATCACCGAGAACCAGAGGGTCAGCCGGACGCTGATTCTCTGACGGAGGCGGCTAAGGAAGCTTAAGGACATAACCCACCCCTCGGATGGTGTGGATCAATTTTGGCTCAAAATCCCGGTCTACTTTGTTTCGCAAACGACAGACCAACACGTCCACCACGTTGGTCTGGGGATCAAAGTCCAGTTCCCAGACATGCTCCAGGATCATGGTTTTGGAGATGACCCTGCCGGGCTGCCGCAAGAGATACTCCAGCAGGGCAAACTCTCGGGGTTGCAGCAGGATCTCCGTATCTCCCCGCATCACCTTGCGGGTAAGGAGGTCGAGGGATAGGTCCCCCACCTCCAGACGGGTTGCCTGGATGGTGCCGCCGGCCCGGCGGATGAGCGCCTGAATCCTGGCCAATAATTCGGAGAAGGAAAAGGGCTTGATGAGGTAGTCGTCACCTCCAGTTTGCAGCCCTTTGACTCTATCATCTACGGCGCGCCTGGCACTCAGGATGATTACTGGGATGTTGACCTTCTTTCGGCGTATCTCCTGAATCAGGCTCAGGCCGTCCAGCTTGGGCAGCATGACGTCAATGACGGCCGCGTCATAGGGCTCGGTTAAGGCCAGGTGTAAGCCTTCCTGACCGTCGGCGGCATGGTCCACCGCATACCCTGCCTGTCTCAGCCCGTTGACGACAAACGAGGCGATTTTGCTGTCATCTTCAACGAGTAAGATGCGCATGGCTCTGATTATCTCTTTTTTTGTAATTATACGATAGGAAAATCCGAAGAACGCTTGAAAGAGATGATATCTTAATATGTTACCAAGTTCTTCAATTACCCTCTTGACATAAGAGATTGCAAATATGGTGTGCAAATCTTATTGGCCTCATACTTTCTGCTTTTCTGCCAATTTAGCCACGAGCAGGCACTTGATAAGCTTCTCAGCATACTTCGGGATCGGGCGGCGGCCGTACTCCCAATGTTCGATGCAGGAACGGGTGACTCCCATCTGGTCCGCCAGTTCCCGGCGGGCTTCGTATCCCAGTTTGAGGCGCAGTTCCTTAAATTCTGCCGGCGTCATAAAGGTTGTTCTCCAATAGGTATTTGACGGTGCCGGGATGCCAGCGCCCGCCGTTTTTGGCGGGGGTCCCCTTGTCATTCAACTCTCGGACGATCTTCCTGAGACTCCAGCCCTGGGCCCGCCATTCCTTAATCCGGGCCACGACTGCAAGCTCCGCCGGGTTCTCGATCAAGATGCTCCCTTCCCGGTCA
Source organism: Deltaproteobacteria bacterium (assembly GCA_016874895.1). Lineage (GTDB taxonomy): Bacteria > Desulfobacterota > Desulfobaccia > Desulfobaccales > Desulfobaccaceae > Desulfobacca. Next base: position 115 of record VGSX01000307.1, on the reverse strand, counting down.
AAGCCGTACGGGGTGGGGGCGTAAACCTCCCGGTGCGCCTTCTTGTGGGCCAGGGCCAGGCCGGTGCGTTCGGCGATGAGGTTGCGCTCCAACTCCGCGACCCCGGCCATCATGT
>VGSX01000306.1 GCA_016874895.1 Deltaproteobacteria bacterium | reverse complement strand
CGAACGGGTTCTCCCCCCTGGCAGTTTCGTTCCCAATGACATCCACCTCAACGACCAGGCCACCCTGATGATCGTCACCGGTCCGAACATGGCCGGCAAGTCCACCATCTTACGGCAGGTGGCCCTGATCGTGCTCCTGGCCCACCTCGGCAGCTTCGTGCCCGCGACCCGGGCCGAGATCGGCCTGGTGGACCGCATCTTCACCCGGGTGGGGGCGGTGGATGACATCGGCCGGGGACAGAGCACCTTCCTGGTGGAGATGCACGAAACCGCCACCATTTTGCACCAGGCCACGCCCCGGAGCCTGGTTATCCTGGACGAAATCGGCCGGGGCACCAGCACCTTCGATGGCCTCTCCCTGGCCTGGGCGGTGGCGGAATACCTCCACGACCTGGACGGCCTCGGGGCCCTCAGCCTCTTCGCCACCCATTACCATGAGCTGACCGCCCTCAGCCGCCTGAAGCCCCGGTCGCACAATCTCCAGGTGACGGTGGCGGAGGCCGGCCAGCAGATCGTCTTTCTGCATCACCTGCGGCCGGGCGCGGCCAATAAAAGCTATGGCATCCAGGTGGCCAGGCTGGCCGGGGTGCCCGAAGCGGTGATCCGCCGGGCCCAGGAAGTCCTGGAAAACATCGAGGCCGGGACCCTGGACCAGGTGGGTTTTCCCCGCATCGCCCGGCCCCGCCCGGGCCGCCGCCCGATCCCGGCCGCCGACCTCGGGCAGCTGGGCCTCTTCCCCGGTAGCGGCAAACCCTTGGAATGATGCCGGTTAACATTATTTAGTTCCCAAGTACAAGTTGGGAACCAGGATGACCGCTCTCAGTTGGGTAACTATTAGGCAATTGCTTTTCCGGGCAGGAGGTTGCGACATTTTTCCTTGACATCAAGATCAATGGTAGATATATAAAAACGTGCGAGCGGGAATAACTCAGTGGTAGAGTGCAACCTTGCCAAGGTTGAAGTCGCGGGTTCGAATCCCGTTTCCCGCTCCATTTTTTTTCTCGGGCGGCATAGCCAAGTGGTAAGGCAGCGGTCTGCAAAACCGTTATTCTCCGGTTCGAATCCGGATGCCGCCTCCAATTAAATCAATAGGTTATCCCTCCTGACAGCTTACCTGAAAAACCTTTGGTGTCCATATGGGTGTCCATGCGTCAAATTTTCTCCGCCACCAAAGCTTTCAGCTCTTCCTCCGTAACCGTATTATAGCGCTTGAAAACTGACATGGTTTTGTGGCCGCTCACCGCCATGATGCGAAAAAAATCGTGTCCAGCCAGGCGGAAGTTATTTATGGCCGTATGCCGCAGGTCGTGAAAGGTGAAGTCCTCAATACCTGCTCGCTTTTTGGCAGCGTTGAAAGCCTTCTGAAAGCTGCTCCCGAAAGCTTTTCCTTTGTATTGAAAAACCCGCACGCTGGGCAACCCCCTGGGCATGGCCTTAAACATTTCCACCAGTTCAGCCGTCAAGGGAATAAGCCGCCCCTCGTTGGTCTTGGTATCTTCCGGCCTCAGAGTAATGAATCCCTTCTTCGTGTCCACCTGCCCCCAGGTGAGATGTAAAATCTCCCCCTGGCGCATCCCGGTATAATAGGCCAGCTTGATAATGGGTTTTAATTGCTCCGAACTTGCCGCTAACAGCCGGATGTATTCATCGGTAGACAAAAGCCGGTTCCGTTCGTTGTTCTCTTTGAGCAATTTCACTAATTGGGCCGGGTTCCGCTCCGCCTTCTCATTCCGGATTGCCTTGTTAAAAACCGTTTTGAGCAGCGCCAATTCCCGGTTCACTGTGGCCGGCGCGGTCAATTTGTCCGGAGTCCGCCCGGAGGGGTCCGCCAACCGCTTCTGCTTGTATTCTTCCACCATGGCCGGGGTGATATCCTTCAGAAGCTTATCTCCAAAGTGGGGAAGCAACTTGGCCAGCAATTCCTTATCCCGCTTATAGCTCCGTTCGGCCTTCACTTCCGGCAGGTCCAGATACCACTTGGCTAACTGTCCAAAGGTGGTCTTGGCGTCGGGAGACTTTTTAATGTAACGCCCCTCAGCAATGGCGCTTTTCACTTCCCGGTATTTCTGCTCCGCCGCCGCCTTGTTTGGGCCGATCCGCTCCCGCCGTCTTTGGCCGTCAATGTAGTATTCAACCCACCACACCCGCCCGGAGTGCTTCGCCAGGGCATAGCCGCAGCCTGCTTACAGGTTTTTTCTTTTTGCGAATTGCGCCGCTTACATTGGGGACATTCAACTAACAGAGCCATTATTTCCCCTCCCGCGCAAGTTCTCTTTCCAGTCCTTTTAGCGCCAAATGCAACATGCTAGGAATGGCTCGCATGCCGCATTCCCACCTATAAACTGACATGTTTCGCACCCCCAGCAGATCAGCCAATTCTTTTTGGGTTAGTCCTTTTCCCTTGCGCCACTCGATTAACTCCCGTTTGTCCATAGAGTTATTATATACCAATGGTATAATTTGTCAACAAAAAAATAAGGCCATACTGCCATAACTGACTAACTATTCGAGATATATTCATATTTCCTTCTTCTGCCACGCGTTACAAGCTGTATAACTGATCCATAGACATTTCTCTAAGTTCGGCCGCAGAAAAGTTTAGCTCGTTGGAAAAATGAAATATGATGCTGTCATTTTTTAGAGAGAAGGGTAATTTCAATTTTTTTAAATGTTCAGCGATAGCTATATCGTAGACTTCCTTTCCGATGTTATGAAGATTGGCACTGACAACTTGATCAATACGACTTTGAATATCCGGGTCGTTTGTGAGAGACAGATCATATGGGTTGCATCCCGGTTTGACGATTGTGGGTTCTGGAAAAAATATTCTCGGACGCATTGAATTAATTCCATTCATCAACTCTATATCCCTATCTATGACCATTCTTGCTAATCTCACTATTACCACTGGTTCATCGGGCCTTTCGAAGATTTTACACAAATCATCACGAGAACTCCAATATGGGGCTAAAAACTGATTCATGACTTTTTTTAGATCAGCATTCAAGGATTCATATTCGGCATGTGCTGCTTGATTTTTGTAGAGCCACTGCTTCATGTTAGGATGATCGGTTCCAATTATTGATGTTGATGGCGATTTTGTGCGCTTCAAGTTTTCCAACATTCCATGATGATTAGGACATATGCCAATTAAATTAAGGTAATGGTCCGGACCACAGTCTTTTACGGTGATAATATGATGAACGTGGCTATGTAGGACTAAAGGAAATGGGCAGAGGAAGCATTTATCTCTCTGAGCCCATCTTATAAAATGCCTTATTTTTTTCGGCAAGGGATTGCGGTTCATAATAGATTATAGGGAGGGTTTACGGCCACTCCAATTCTCCAAAATACCTAAGCAAATATTTCGCTTAATCATTTCCCGATTGCCTCAGAATCCCCGGCAAATCCGCCGGGTTCATGGATACGGCCCATTTCCAGGTGCCAAAACCTCCATGAGCATTGACCGCCCGGACCCATTCATCCAGGAACTCCCGTTTGGTCCGATCCTGCTGGGTATCCTGGCCTTTAACCTCCAACACTAAATGTTCCCCACTGGTCAACCGGACAAGGAAATCCGGGCGGAATTTCCGCACCACTCCTTTGAAGATATAAGCAATCTCGAAGCCGAGATGATCATTCTTGACCCAGGCGGCCACATTGGGGTTGCGGTCCAGTTCAAAGGCTTCACTGGCCTCCCAGGCGCTGTCAAAAACACAACAGTTGATATGCGACTTGCGGGTATATTCTCTCGGCTTACTGGTATACCAAGTCTTCATGTCTCCCGTGCGGCGGATCGGGCGGTCTCGGTCAAACACCGGAACAATGGCTTCAGTATTTTCAAATCGGATTGCTTCCCAAAGGTGCTGCACCAATTTGGTCATATTCAACGTGATCAGGATTCGACGCCGTATATCATCCTGGTAAAATAATGGCGGGTTAATGCGAATTTTTCCAGAGGCAAGAAAGACTTCAATTAATTTAATGAGTTGTGCCAGCAGGACCTCTTTGTTTCCCTTCCAGGTAGGCTGCATCCGCTCAAAATTGTCTACTGCGGCTTCAAAGATAATCTTCTGCCAGCGGAACTTTCTCCCGAGACTCTCCAGATCGATCTGGGAAATTTTGGTTATGTCGGGTCTGCCGTCCACCACTGGGGCCAATTCTGCTAAGGTTGCTGTATCAGAGGCTTTCAGTTCCAGGACCTTGACTTTGTCGGGGACCAGGGTTAATTGGGGTCGGTAGGTGTGGTCAATCCTGATGATGT
>VGSX01000305.1 GCA_016874895.1 Deltaproteobacteria bacterium | reverse complement strand
AGGAAAGATAGTCAACCCTAACCAGCCTGGATTATGCGGCAAGAATCGCTATAAATCAAGTTAAGTATGTGATATATTGGGGATAATTTAGCGATTCGGGGGTCTCAAAGGTGCTCGATAGTGGTGAAAGCCCAAAAGAGGCAATCAGGCCGGATTTTAACCGGGCCATCATGATCGATTTTCAGGGCGCTCAGATCACCTCGGACGTTGGTTTTATCCTGGTTCGAGAGATAGATGACCGTTTCAAGATCATTGACCCCATGAAGGATTGTTTGGAAGACGTGAGGTTACCTTCGCACACGAGACACTCAATGGTCCAGATGGTGCGTCAGAGGGTTTACCAGATTGCCGCCGGCTATGAAGATTGTAATGACGCCGATTTTTTGCGGATAGATCCGGCTCTCAGACTGGCCTTGGGTAAAGATCATCGCTTCGGAGCCAGCCAGTCCATGCTTTCCCGGTTAGAGAACGATGTCCTGGGTAATGCCATGGGTTTAGAAGCCCTGGATGGTGCTCTCACCCGAGCCACCGACGCCCTGCTGAAAAGGAAGAACAAAAGGCGACTGATCATCGACCTGGATTCCACCGAAGACCCGGCCCACGGCAAGCAGGAGGGGGTGGCTTATAACGGCCATTTTGGTAAGAATTGCTTCCACCCCCTCTTTTGCTTTAGTAGCGAGGGGGATTGTCTGGGGGCCAAGTTGAGACCGGGGAACGTCCATTCCGCCGACGGTGTTCTGGAGTTCGTCAAGCCAATGGTGGAGCGCTACCGGTCGTGGTTCAAGCTTTTTTGGGTGCGTGCCGACGCTGCCTTTGCCAACCCGGAAACCTACGATTATTGCGAAGAACACCGGATCACGTATTTCATCAGGCTACCCGGCCATGTAATCCTGATGCGCCTCTTGGAACCTTATCTGAACCGGCCGGTGGGCCGTCCACCCAAGAGTGGGGTTCAGGTAAAATTAGTGGACTTGCTGTATCAAGCGAAAAGCTGGCATAAGCCCCGCCGGGTGGTGGCCAAGATCGAGTGGCGCCGGGGAGAGCTGTTCCCCCGGATTGGCTTTGTGGTCACCAACTCCAGACTTCCGGCCGGTAACGTGGTCAAGGTCTATAATGGGCGGGGCGATGTGGAAAACCGGATTAAGGAAGGCAAGAACACCCTGCGTTGGGACAAGACCAGTTGCCAGCGATTCGAGGCCAACCAGGCCCGGCTGCAGATGGAGGTTCTGGCCTACAACCTGCTGCATATGATCCGGCAGTTCTATGTCTGGGGCGAAGAGGTGAAGCGGTCCATGGACTGGCTGATCAAGCGTTTGATCAAGGTGGGAGCAAGGATCTCTTATCACGCCCGCAGATGGTATGTCCATGTGGCCTCGGCTTTTCCGTTATCGCACCATTATTGGGCGGTACTGGCCTGGGGTGGTTAGACCATCACCCGAAAAGAATCGGCGAACTCAAAGGGAGTAGTATCTTCAAAATCCTCAAGAAAAATTAAAATATATTCAGTTCGATGGAAATTTGTGCTATCTTGCGCTAAAGAGAGCGATTGGGCCACAACCATGGTAACTTCTTCGGGTATTCTTGCCGGACGGTAGGTTCAAAAACAGGTTTTCAGCCAAAGCGGCCAAGGCTGCCGCATAATCTCGGGTTAACTTAAGCCCCATGCAGGGGCGGGTTCTTCCCGGTCTTGTTTGAGAGGCTCTGTTTATCGGGCGGGGAACCCCCATCCCTGCAACAAATAGGGATTGCCAATAGTTAAGTGAACTTTCCTTGCATGGGCGGCAGATAATCACGTTCGCGGTCTCTAGAATGAACAACCTTAACGGCAGGATGTGCCGGGCATACCCACCCCATGGGCCACAAGTTGCCTTAGCGCTCATGGATCCCACCTATCGGGCCTTATGCCGACAAATCCGGATAAGCCGCCATCTCTGACCATTTTCTTAGCAAAAGGAGGAGATCCCTTGTTGAGAACCCCCGACCCTTACTTAAAGCCCTTGGCCATCTGCTTCCTGGCCCTGGCCATCGTGGCTGGCTTCGGCGTCAACAGCGCCCAATCGCAAGCCGACGACGACGACCTGCTGTTGTTCCTGGCAGCCACCATCAAACTACCCAAACACCTGCTCATCACGTCCTCCCACCTGGGTTTTTTGCAGCAAAAGGTGCGGAACAACGCCCCGGAATGGACCATCCTGAAAAACAACGTGGACCTCCAGATGGGCACGGTTAATTTTTACCAGTGCAGCACGGAAAACATCGCCCTGGTCTATCTGCTCACCCAGGAGGCCAAGTATGCCGCGGCGGCCCTTGCCTATTGCCGGGAAAGTATGAAAGAGGACGTGCGCTATAACGGCTATCTGCACTTTAGCCAATGTATGCGGGGACCGGCCATGACCCTCAACTACTGCGGCAACGCCCTGACCGCGGCGGAGCGCGCCGAATTGGCGAACTATCTGGATTTCTGGACCAATGAACTATGGTTCAACAACCCGGGCGGTTGGGCCTTGGGCGCTCCGGCCAACAACTATCATTACAACTTTCTGGAAGGCACCGCCTTTGCCGGTTACGCCCTGCGGGAGGCGGGCCATGCCAACGCCGGCAAGTATCTGGAGGTCCTGTTCGATAAACTGAACCGCACCGGCGGGGTGCTGGACTATTTGAACACCCGGCAGCCGGGGGGCGACTGGTTTGAGGGCGCCAACTACGGCGAACTCACCAAATTGCTGCTCAACTCCACCCTCAGCGCCATCGCCTCCATGGACGGGGTCAATTATTTCACCCGCAGCTCCTTTTTTCCCAACAGCCTGATTTTCGCCCATTACCAGGTGATGCCCGGCGGTCGCTATCTTTACCCCGCCGGCAGCTTGGCCCGCACCGTGGAAATGCCGCTCAGTCCGTATGATCGAGACTATGTTCAGGCCGCGGTCTTCTGGCTGCCGGACAGCCCGGCCCGGCGCTACGGCCAGTGGTATCTGGAACAGGTCATGCCTTCGTATACCGATTGGGGTGGGGCCACGTGGTGGGCCTATCTTTACAAAGACATGATCTTTAAACTGGAGCTCCCTTCCCTGCCCTCAAATACCCTGCCCCTCTCCTACAAGGACGCCGGCACCCAATGGCTCCATTGGCGTTCGGACTGGAACGCCGGCGCCACCAGCGTAGGGTTATCCGGCGCTCCCTTTCGGCTGGGCCAGGGCCACCAGCACATGGACGTCGGCTCTTTCGTCATCTGGAAGCATGACTACCTGTTGCCGGACCCCAACACCCTGAGCAATTCCGGTTTACTCTGGTATCCTGGGGCGCACAATATGCTGCAGGTGGACGGCAGCGAGAAAATTGAGATTGCTTCCATCCCCGGACTGACTTTTTATTGGGATACCCCCGAGTTGGCTTACGCCCAAATTGACGGCACGAATCTTTTCGGGAAATACGCCTGGCCCGAGGATATTATGTTTATGGATGAATGGACCCGGGAATTCGTGCTGCTCAAACCGGATACGGTGGTCGTCTATGACCGGGCCACTCCCAAACCGGACAGCGTTTATGACGTGCGCTTCCATTTTCCGGTGGAGCCGACCCTGGCCGCGGGACTTTACACCGCCGGCTATAATGGCGGCGGCATCTCCCTGTTGCCCCTGGTAAGCGGAGCCATCACCATCCGGCCGGATACCGACATTGAGCAAGGCTGTAGGGCCTGGCGGGTGCAGCAGGCCCCGGCGAACCCCGAGGAGGGGCGCTTCTTGAACATCCTCCAGGTGGCTTCCGGCGCGCCGCCGGCCCTCACCGCCCAGTATATTGCCAACGGCCACTTAACTACGGAGGGGGTGCTCTGGAATGATAATGTGTTGTTCTTTTCTAAGAACTCCTTCGGTATTAAAGCGCCACCACCTTATACTTACACGCTGCCAGGCACCGCCATCCGGACGCACACCCTGTTTAACATGGAACCATATGCAGGTTACGACATTACCATCACCCGGACCGAGAGCCAGACCGTGGTATCGGTGAACAACGGCGGCGGCTATAACGCCAACAGCCAGGGGGTGCTGCGCTTTACACAATGATAATAGGTATCGGCAAGCTGCAACCAAATATCCAGCAACGGGAGTAAAGGACATGTTTGGTACCGGTTATCGCAACTGTTGTGGTTTCTTGGGAGTATTGATCATGGTTAGCCTGATGTGCCCCGCGTTAGCTACGGCAGCCGGCTGGGAGTCCCGGGGCATCGGCGGCGGCGGCGGCCTGTTCTGTCCCGCCATCAGCCCCCATGACAACAACCTGGTTTACATGGCCACCGACATGTCCGCCGTCTTTCGCAGCC
>VGSX01000304.1 GCA_016874895.1 Deltaproteobacteria bacterium | reverse complement strand
AAAGGAGAATATGTCGCCTGGAGAGATATAAAAACCGATGCAGTATAAAGTTCTGATGACGAAGTCGGCTCGCAAGGTTTATGGCCGGCTCCCCACGAAGCTCCAACGAGGAATCGATAAATGTTTCCTGGTTCTTGAAAATAGTCCGAAAATAACCCTAATGTCAAGAAACCGATGGGATATGAAGTATCTTTTAGGTACCAGGTCGGCGGTTGGCGGATCCTTTATGAAGTGGACGATGGCTCCCGTGAGGTGCGAGTTTACGAAATAGGACCCAGGGGAGATGTCTCTTCGGGACACTGACAACTCTGGGAGAAAACCAGGGAGATTTTTTGTGCCAAGCACTCTGCTCAAACCCCGGCGGCCCACCCGGGGAATTTTTGTGGGAAACGTCCAGGTAGGCGGCGGCGCCCCGGTGTCGGTGCAGTCCATGACCAATACCGACACCTGCCGGATCGATGACACCTTAGCCCAGGTTGATCGCCTGGTCCGGGCCGGCTGCGACATCGTCCGGCTGGCGGTCCCCAATGCCAAGGCGGTGAAAGCCTTTAAGGAAATCCGGGCCGCCTGTGCGGTGCCCCTCATAGCCGACATTCATTTCAACCATCAATTGGCCCTGGGAGCCCTGGAGGCCGGAGCGGACGCGGTGCGTATCAATCCGGGGAACCTGGGCGGGGCCGACAAGACCCGGCCGGTGGTGGAGGCCTGCCGGGCCATGGCCAAATCCCTGCGCCTGGGGGTCAATGCCGGCTCCCTGGAAGCGGATCTCCGGGAACGTTATGGCGGCCCCACCCCCGAGGCCCTGGTGGCCAGCGCCCTGAGGTGGGTGCGGCAGTTCGAGGACTGGCAGTTCCATGATTTCAAGATTTCCCTCAAGGCCTCGGACGTGCTGGTGACGGTGGCGGCCTACCGGCGCCTCTCCCGGGAAGTGGATTACCCCCTGCACATCGGCGTCACCGAGGCCGGGGGGCTCATCGCCGGCACGGTGAAATCCGCCCTGGGCCTGGGCTGGCTCCTGTCCGAGGGCATCGGCGACACCATGCGGGTCTCCCTGACCCGGGACCCGGTGGAGGAAGTGCGGGTGGCCTATGAAATTCTCCGGGCTTTGCACCTGAGGGAGCGGGGGCCGGAGATTATCTCCTGCCCCACCTGCGGCCGCTGCCAGATCGACCTGTTCGGCCTGGCCGAGGAAGCGGAAAAGCGCCTCATGTACCTCACCACCCCCCTTAAGGTGGCCATCATGGGCTGCGTGGTGAACGGCCCCGGGGAGGCCCGGGAGGCGGACGTGGGCATTGCCGGAGGCAAGGGCGTGGGCGCGCTCATCAAAAAGGGGGAACTGGTGCGCACCGTCCCGGAAAATGACCTGCTGCGGACCCTGCTCCGGGAAGTGGCCGAACTTACAGGGGAGACAGTGGAGATGGATTAAGATTGGCCGCCGTCAGTGGGGATAAATTAAGGATAAGTGCAAAACGTCACCACAATTAACAACAGCCTCTACAAAGCCAATACCCCAAGTCTGAGCTTTTTCATATAAATTTTAAGAAAAATCCCCTAAGAACCGATAAAAAGAATACGGTTGCCGAAAAGGCTTATTCCCGGAATTTTTTCAAGCCTGGTCCATGACCCTTTCAGGAAGGTTTATCCCCCGGGCTGATCAGGCGCCGGCACTTTATCAGGAAGGTCTAAAAAATGAAGCTAAAAACTTTTGTCTGGCTTGGACTTGTGGCATTGGTGCTGGTGGGCTGCACTGGCCCCTACCTGGCCCGAGAAGAGGGGATTCCCGGAGAGGAAATCCGTCCTTATGTGGGTCTGATCCGGAACTTCACCGAATATGATATTACCATTCCCTCCCATAACAGCAGCGCCTCCCTCATCCTGCCGGCCCGGGGGAGCCTGGAGCTAAAGGTCTGGCAACCCAACATCAAGCTCATCGGCTATGTGGACGGCCAGCAGGTCTATTATCAGAGCATCAGGGTGAAACCCCGAAAGTATGTCTTTTTCGGCAAAACCTATGATTTCCTGGCCGAGGTTAATCCGGAAAAGCCTGATCCCTGGGTGATCCCCCAATTGGTGCCGCGGTCCGAATCTATATCACTACAACGTCATTTAATTTGTTGATAAGTTATTTTTTTCCGATGAGAGATATAGGCCCGGTAATTTTTTCTCTGAATATCAGCCACTAGATCGATGAGATCATCAGTTGTATATGTTTTTCGTAGGAGAACTGCCTCCAATAAGATTCTAAGCTGCGACACGGTAATGTTGGGTGCCTTCCTCCCCCGAAATAATTTTCAGATGCCACAGAAAAAAATGGGCCAGCATGGTGCAAAGCATATGATGATGCCAGCCGGGATATTTTCTTACTTCATAGTGGTCCAGGCCCAGTTCCGTTTTGGTTTCTTCGAAACTTTGCTCTATGACCCAGCGTAGGCCACTGAGCCAAACAAAAGTTGCCAGCCTCGTGCCCAGGGGAGCATTGCTCAGATAATACGTGTAGGTGGGTTTGCTACCCAGAGTCCGTCTGATGATCAACCAGACTTCTCGATCTGGCAGGCTATTTTTGGACAAGGTGACCCGTCTTTTAGTAAACTCGTATTCCACAGGGCCTTTCGTGCCTTCGGCAACCTTTCGTTTATACCAGAAAAATTTGTTGAGGTTCTTAGCAAAAGTTTCTGCCTTGATCGGAGCCTTCTCCTGGACTTTGACTTTTGATTTGGTCCGTCTTTTTCCCCGCTGTCGATATTCTTTCTTTTCGGTAACCGGGTGTCGAAGCCAGAATAGGGTATCACAGGGCGTCGTGACACAATAGACAGTCCCCACCTGTTCTTCAACGGCGTTGAGAAATTCAGGGCTATTGCCATACACGGAATCAGCGGTCACATATTTAAAGGGGAGAATATTTTCTTCCCGCAGATGACGCACCATTTTGGCAGCCAATCGAGGTTTGGTTTTAAACTCGACCTCTACGGGGAGTTTGCACTTTTTCCTCTTGACCTCATAGTCATCAGCAAACCATTTTTCCGGGATATAAAGCTCCTTATCCACCAAGGCATACCCCTGGGGAGAAGCATAGGCGGCAAAGACCCCCACCTGGCAATTTTCCACCTTGCCCACAGAGCCGCAATATTGTCTGCCAACCCCGATTGAATCCTTGCCTTTTTTTAAAAAACTGGTTTCATCAAAAATCAGCACACCATTCGGATCACCCAAATCTTCGGCAACCAGCTCATGGTATTTCCGCAGCATAGCAGTCTCATCCCAGATAACATCACTTATCAGACGCTGCATGGCTCGTGCGTTCCCACCCTCAACCTGCAGCGACATTGGTTCGATGGATTTGCGTTCTAAATCACTTAATTGACCGACCATGTATCGATAAAAATTTTCCCGCGGTTCGCTCCGAGCAAAACAATCTCGAAAATATTCATGGAACCCTTGCAATTCGGTAATAAATTCTTCTACGTCTCTCTTTTCGACGCTAAACTGCGGAATAGAATATGGCTGCAGTGAATTCTCTTGACGGTTGTCTGCCAGCATATCTGTCCCTCCGATTGCCCCATTTTTGAGACAGAATAAACTAAGTACAACTCTTTGTCAATATCTATATGTCGTTGTAGTGGTACATAGAGACCGTAAACGAAAATCCGAAACCCTTTGTCTGGACCAAAACCGCTGATAATATCCTGGATAAACTGGCACCGCTTTATGCCAAAAATGATATCAAAGCTAATTGTAAGACACTATAATAGGTTGCCAAGCAAAATTTTAATATGTAAATAAAATTGTTAATGATATATTATTTTATCCATGGAAAAACAGACAGTCCTGGGTTTATAAATGAAATCAAAAGAAGCTTTTGACATGTGGCAAAAAACCAGAGGCCGTCAAGATTATCGATTGCAGGACCCCGTAAGAATATGTTTTTGTCGGCCATCCGCCCATGGCCTATAATATTATCTTTTGGCGTTCCATGATGGATTTCAAAACGTTGCTTCTAAAGCATCAGGCCTTGCTAGCCGAGAACAAGGCATTGAAAGAAGAGAACCTATCCTTAAAGGCCCGGCTGGGTCTGGCCGACCCTCCGGAAAGCCGGTCTTCTCAGGAAGGGGTTCACCAGGATGCCTCCCCCTCGGAACCGTTATTTCGCCTCAAAGATAAGACAAATCCCACAGAGAAGATCCGACTCTTCATGTCCTTGTTCAAGGGGCGGGACGATCTGTATGCGAAAAGATGGGAGAACAAGGAAGGCAGGTCCGGATACGCGCCTGTCTGCCTGAATGAATGGAAACCTGGTTTTTGCCGAAAGCCTAACGTCAAGTGCGGTTTCTGTGAACA
>VGSX01000303.1 GCA_016874895.1 Deltaproteobacteria bacterium | reverse complement strand
TAGTTTTCCCGGGTAAGTTCAGACGGCGCGATTTTTTTCATATTCCTGGCGTTCTGTGCGGGTGGCCGGACGGGCGCGAATAAGACGGACGGTATTTTCGGCCCGCTCCGTAAAACAGATAATGATAAGCCGGTTTTGAGCCGAGTGTCCTATGATGGTCTCCCGTGGTTCATGGCTTGAATGATTGGCGTCATCGAAAATATCCGCCAACGGGTCTGAAAAGACCGTAACGGCCTCCTCAAAGCTCAACCCGGGTTTGCGGCGATTCATTTCAGCTTTACGGTTGTCCCATTCAAATCGAATACTTTTCAGGTCTCGCCGATGCGTTGGGACTTTATCTGGCAGGCTGATTTTGTTTTACTATAGCCCAAATTGAGCGATTTGTAGCCGCAACCTTTAGGTTGCGCTGATTTACCCGCACCCATCAGGTGATTGTTAGCGCAGGCTAAAGCCTGCGGCTACCAATGAATTTCTTCAACAATCGCTCAATTTAGGTATAGCATATTCTTGGGGAAAAATAGCAAGGCCGGCCGGGAGGCGCCCACGTTCTGCCTGGCCGCCAAAGGGAGCAGGCTAAAGCCTGCGGCTACCAATGAATTTCTTCAACAATCGCTCAATTTAGGTATAGCATATTCTTGGGGAAAAATAGCAAGGCCAGCCGGGAGGCGCCCACGTTCTGCCTGGCCGCCAAAGGGAGCAGGCTAAAGCCTGCGGCTACCAATGAATTTCTTCAACAATCGCTCAATTTAGGTATAGCATATTCTTGGGGAAAAATAGCAAGGCCGGCCGGGAGGCGCCCACGTTCTGCCTGGCCGCCAAAGGAAGGCCCGCCCCACCAAGAAAACGGCAGTTTTCCCTGGTCCCCCACCTGGTATTTTAATCTTCTCGTTCCCCAGTTGTTCTGGAGAACCGAGGCGAAATGGGTTTTAATACCACTCCGCTAAAGTTATGATGGTGTCCACATAGGCATCCGAGCGGTTGTAGGCATAGACCGCTTTGGGCCAGGAGGCCCGGTTGTTGAGCCGAAAACCGGATTTTTGCAGGTAGTTGCCGATGCTGAAGATGGCGTCTTCAAAAGTGAAAAGGTCCACCCGGCCGTCTTGATTGCCGTCCACGCCGGCCCGCAGGATGCTCGAGGGCAGAAACTGGGAATATCCGAAGGCCCCGGCCCAGGAGCCTTTGATGGCGAAGGGGTCCAGCCGGTTCTGGCGGCAGAAGGTGAGAAAGGCCTGGAGTTCGGACCGGCCCCAATTGGCCTTATTCTGCAGCCGGCCCATGAGCCGGCGGTCCAGAGACAGGCGTTCGATGACCTCGGGGGTATCCATGACCGCCAGGGAGGCAAAGACATTAAATACCGGATAGTTGCCGGTCTTTTCCCCCAGGGCGCTTTCCACCGTCAGGATGGCCACCATGACCTCCTTGGCCACCCCGAAGCGATTTTCCGCCTGGGTCAGGATGGCATTCCTGGCGGCCAGGAAGCGGCGCCCCCTTTCCACCACCTCCGGTTTCAGGAAGTGGGAGTAGTCGGCTTTTTTTTCTTTCCGCTGGTAAGCGATCCGGTTCACCACGTCGGGGCGGAATTCCGCCCGTTTATCCTGAAAAAGCTGAGCGATCCAATCCCGGTCAAAACCGCTGCGAGTGAGTCTGTACTGCAGGTCCACAAAGGCCAGGGGAGGCTCGTTACTCCGGGCCCAAGCCGTGGAAAACCCCGCCAACCATAAACTGAGAGCCAACCCGGTTATTATCAGGCGCTTTTTCATGATGACACTCCTGGACCTCACATTACGTGAGTAGTTTCATGCTGCGGTTAGATCAATAACACTGGCGGGCCCGCAGGCCCGTCCCGGCAATCCATAATCATTTCATTTCAGGTTACCTGTCTACACCTCAGCAGCAGGCCTGGAACAAATGCGGCGCGTCCCTCAGGTGGCGGCCACGTCTTCTTTCAGGGGCAGCACGATGGTGAACATGGTCCCCTTGCTGAGTTCCGTCTCCACCGAGATCTGGCCCCCGTGTTGTTTGATGATTTTATGCACCATGGCCAGACCCAGACCGGGGCCGGAACTTTTTGTGGTGAAAAAGGGATCGAAAATGTGGGGGAGGATCTTCGGGGGAATGCCCACCCCGGTATCGGCTACCTGAATCTGCCCGTAGTGGTTCCGCCGGGAAGAGGTGATGGTGAGGGAGCCGCCTTCGGGCATGGCGTTGATGGCGTTGGAGATCAAATGGGCGATGACCCGCCGCAGGTTGCCGGCGTCCATAATCAGGGGCGGCAGATTCGGGTCCAGGTCCAGTCGAGTATGCACCCGGCTTTCATCCAATTTTTCCTGGCAGGCCGCCAGGGCTTCGGTGATGACCTCATTGATGTCCCGTTTACGCAGACTGGGAATGGAAATAACCGTGGCCTCGACAATCTGCTTCACCATCTGTTCCAGACGCCGGGATTCGTTGAGAATAACTTCGGCGTATTGTTTCTCCGGTGTGCCCGTGGGCAGGCGTTCGTAGAGGCGGCGGGCGAAACCGCCGATGGCAGTCACCGGGTTGCGGATTTCGTGGGCTACGCCTTCCACCATCTGGTCCAGAGCCGTCAAGCGTTCATCTTGGGCCTTGCGTTCCTGTTCCTCCCGCAGGGAGAGGAGGGACCGCACCCGGGCCAGGAGTTCCTGGGGATTAAAGGGCTTGGTGACATAATCGTCGGCGCCGATATCCAGCCCTTTTAACTTGTCGGGGATCTCCTTTTTGGCAGTGAGCATGATCACCGGCAGGTTGCGGTACTCCTCCTGCTGTTTCAAATGCCGCAAGACTTCGTAGCCGTCCAGCTTGGGCATCATGATGTCCAGGATGAGCAGATCGGGGTTTTCCTTCATGACCACCTGGAGGGCTTCTTCCCCATCAAAGGCCGCCACGGTGTCATATCCCTGGCTGTTCAGGCGTTTTCGCAGTAGTTCGACGTTATCTGGATTATCGTCCGCAATTAAAATTTTTTTCTTCATGGCATCGGGGCTGCTGGCAGATGAGATTCCGTCCGGCCTTACTCTGGCGGAGCGGGGTCTGCGTGATTATATCAGGGTTTAACCTCGAGGAGCAAGCTTTGTCAGCCGGAGCCGGACAAACGGACCGGCAATCAGGCGCCCTGGTGAAGTTTACCTGCTCCTTTCTGTTGGCAGTTCTTCGAAAAACAGTTATATAAAAAGAGGCGTCCAGCAAGCAGTTCTGCGCCCGAACCATGACGAGCCGCTGAGTTAAAAAATTCGTAGGCGTTCAGCTATCAGTAATCACCTTTCAGCCGACACGATTAGTTAAGCAGGCTAACCGAAGAAATCAGCGTTCAGCCATTTTGTGATGACCATCTGGAATTAATCTTTTAGCTGACGGCTGAGAGCTGAACGCTTACAAAAATTCCAGGGAGCGTGCCATGATCCGCCGGGAAGTTCTCTATTTTAAAAAAGTCGGGCCTGACAACACCGAGGCCTGCCTGGAACTTTTGGAAAAAGCCAAAAGGGAAGGTTATCAGCATTTCGTCGTCGCTTCCACCACCGGGGCCACCGGGGCGCAGGCAGCCCGCCGGCTCTGCGGACCGGGCCTGAATCTGGTGGTGGTGGGTCATAGTGTGGGGTTTCGCGGCCCCAATGTGGACGAATTTCTGGAGGAGCACTACCGGGAAATCGTCGACCTGGGCGGGAAAGTCTTCAAAGGCACCATCCTGACGCATTCCCTGGAGACCAGCATCGCCGAACAGTTCAAGGGCAGCGCCCCCACTCTGCTCATCGCCAACACCCTCCGCCGTCTCGGCCACGGGATCAAGGTCTGCTGCGAGATCGTCATGGAAGCCGTGGACGCCGGGTTGATTCCCGAAGGCGAAGAAGTGGTGGCCGCAGCCGGCTCCGCCCGGGGTTGGGACGCGGTGGCTCTCTTGCGCTCTGCGGCCTCCAAACGTTTTCTCAGCCTGGTCGTCCTGGAAATCTGGGCCAAGCCCAGGGGTTAGGGATTCACTCAGACCTGGAGGTCTGAGCTACTATTTTAGCTAGTTAGGAAAATTTATGGCCGATATCCCAGGCTACGACACCATCCGGTGGGAGGATGACCGGGTTGTCCTCATCGACCAACGGCGCCTGCCGGAAGAAGAAATATACCTGACCTGTAGCGATTACCGGGAGGTGGTGGATGCCATCCGCACCCTGGCCATCCGCGGCGCCCCGGCCATCGGCGTGGCCGCGGCCATGGCCGCGGCTCTGGGGGCCTTGCAGTTTCCCGAGAGCGACGCCCCAACCTTCCGCAATCACCTCCACGAGATCTGCCGGGTCATCGGCACAGCCCGGCCCACGGCCGTCAACCTTAGCTGGGCCCTGAACCGCATGGAAAAAGTGGCTGCGGC
>VGSX01000302.1 GCA_016874895.1 Deltaproteobacteria bacterium | reverse complement strand
TTCCTATTTTGATTCCGAGGGTGGCGACACCGGCAACCTCAATGACGCCGGCTATCAGAATATCCAAAATTACCGCAGATATTCTCACTCAAAAATTTATGACGTGGGTTTCGTGCACCGGTTCAACCCCAACGCCACCTTCCTGTCATATTTTACTTACCAGAACCTGGGGAACAATATGCACCAATCCGAATACGAACAGTGGTTCGGATTTCTGGATGTGGATATCTATACGAATCGCCGCACCCCCCGGGAATTCATCAATTATCAGGCGCAACAACAGCTCGTCTGGGGAGATCATACCTTCATTGCCGGATTCGATTATTTTTCCGGCCATCTGAAGTACCGCAAACAGGAGGATTACTATTTTTCGGCCTTTGGCATCCCCCTGCCTTTTTTGGATTTTTCCGACATCAACACCAACAAGCCCCCCGAGCGCTCCTACAGCTTTTATCTGCTGGACTATTGGCGCCTGCATCCCAAACTTTTGCTGGAGGCCGGGGTTTTCAAGGACTATTCGAAAAATTCCCGTTTCGGTTATGAAAAGCCGGTCTCCAATTCCCTCTGGAACTTCCGGGTCGGCCTGAATTATTACCCCACTTCGGACCACACCCTCCGGTTCCTGGTGCAGCGCAACCTTAACACCCATTACTTCACCACTCCTTCCCTGGTGCCGCCCATGGTGGCCGGCTTCCCCTGGCTCATTAATATCGACGAGGGGGGCCTGACCCGGGAGATCGGCGCGGCCTGGGAGGCGCAGTGGACTCCCCGGACCTTCACGGTGCTGCAGGTAAACGCCAACCGGATTGATAACCCGATGTATGAATCTTACTTAGGGCCTGCGGGTGAGCTGTTGGAAAATCGCGTCTACTGGGGGTGGAAGAGATATGTCGCCTCCCTAAACCTTAATCAGATATTAAGCCCGTCCTGGGGCCTGAGTGCAGGCCTGGCGGCCAAGAAAATCGATCCGAGTATCGCCAACGTCCCGGAATATCGGGATTTTTCGGAAATCGACGCCGGGTTCTCCCTGTATTACCTGCACCCCCGCGGCTGGCAGGGATTTGTGCGGAACTATTTTATCTATCAGGACGTCATGGGAAGGGACAATCACAGCTACTGGCTGGCCGACATCTCCCTGGGCAAGGCCCTGCCCAACAAACGGGGCCTGGTGAATCTTGAAGTGACGAATATCTTTGACCGCCGCTTCTACTATCTCCGGGAGCCGGTGGCCCTGGATGCCTTTTTCCCGAATCGAAGGATAATGTTTAAAGTTGCCCTCTTTTTCTAAAATTTTCAGCAAACCCTGGCTGCGGGGGCTGCTCCTGGGGGGTCTGGTCTTCTGGCTCCTTTCCCCTTTGAGCTTTCTACCCCTGGGTCATTTTCTAGAAAACCGGGCCCTGGATTTCTGCTATCAATGGCGGCCCGGTGTATCCTCTCCGCCCGAAATTCTCATCGTGGGCATCGACGAGGCCTCGTTTCAGGAACTCCGGCGGGCCTGGCCCTGGCCCCGCAGCTGGCACGCCCGGCTGCTGCAGCGGTTAGCCGAGGCCGGGGCCCAGGTGGTGGTTTTTGATGTTGTTTTCGCTGACCCCACCCAGGAAGAAGAGGACCGGGAACTTATTAAGGCAGTCCGGGAAACCGGCGCCGTGGTGCTGGCCCAGACCCTGGAGTCGGTGGAGGACCCCAAGTTTCGCCGCCAGATTTTGGTGACTCCTTTCTCCCCGTTGGCTGCCGCAGCCCGGGGGGTGGGTCTGGCTCTGGTAACCCCTGATGCTGACGGGGTGGTGCGCCGTTTTCACGCCTCCCTGGCGGGGCAGGAAACCCTGGCCCTCGTTGCGGCCCGGCTTTTTCGGCCCGACCTCCACCTTTCAGCCTCCCAGGGGGGGCTCATCGACTTTGCCGGTCCTGGCCGGAGCCTTGAGACTGTCTCGTATTATCAAGTTATTGACCCCGAGCGGCCCTTGCCGGCCCACAAGGTCCGGGGAAAAATGGTTCTCATCGGCCGCACCCTGGAGGCTGGGGTAGATCCCCGGGGTCAGGCCGATGCTTTTCCCACTCCGCACTATTCTCTGACCGGCCAGACCATGGCCGGGGTGGAGCTCCAGGGGCACATCATTCACACCCTTTTGCAGGGCAGCAGCGGCAGCACCTGCTCCGACGGTGTGAGGATCGCGTTATTTTTGATTATTTTTCTGGCGGTTGGCTATCTTTTCGCCCGGCTGACCCCGCTCACCGGCCTGATAGCGCTGCTATGCCTTTGGATCATTCTTTTCGGCACCACGGTTTATCTCTTTTTTGTCCACAGATTCTGGTTTCCACCGGTTCTGCTCGGAGCCGGGGTATTCCTGGTCTATGGCGGCAATTCGCTGGGCCATTATTTTCTGGTGGCCAAAGACCGGCGCTGGCTGCGGCAGGCCTTCTCCCGCTACGTTTCCCAATCTCTGGTGGAAATGATTATCTCCCATCCGGAAGAACTTCGCCTGGGCGGCAAAGAAGTGGAGGTTACGGTGCTTTTTTCGGACCTGGCCGGGTTCACCGCCATTTCCGAGAATCTGTCCCCGGAAAGTCTCATTCATCTTTTGAATGAATACTTTTCCACCATGACCGA
The DNA here is from genome assembly GCA_016874895.1 of Deltaproteobacteria bacterium. GTDB lineage: Bacteria > Desulfobacterota > Desulfobaccia > Desulfobaccales > Desulfobaccaceae > Desulfobacca. Next base: position 1,785 of record VGSX01000302.1, on the reverse strand, counting down.
TATCATTCTCACCTGCCGGGGAACCGTGGATAAGTTCATCGGGGACGCCATCATGGCCTTCTGGGGGGCCCCGCTGCCGGCCAGAGATCATGCCCTGACGGCCTGCAAGGCGGCCCTGGCCATGCAGGAGGCTCTCAGGCCCCTGCAGACTGCCTGGCAGGAGCGGGGTCTGCCTCTGCTGATGGCCCGCCTGGGCTTCCACACCGGTCCGGCCATCGTCGGCAACGTGGGGTCCCGGGACCGATTCAATTACACCGTCATGGGGGACACCGTGAACCTGGCCTCCCGCCTGGAAGGGGTCAACAAGGTCTATGGTACCACTATTCTGGCCAGTGAAACAACCTACCAGCAGGCCGCTGATGCCTTTCTTTTCCGGGAAGTTGATCAGGTCCGGGTCAAGGGGCGGCAGCAGCCGGTGACCATCTACGAGCTGTTGGGCCGCCGGGAGGATCAGGGCCGTTTCCCCTGGCTGGAAACTTTCGCCGCGGCGCTGCGGTCATACCGACAGCAGCAGTGGGACCAGGCCTCTGACCTGTTCCGGGAGGTACTGGCCCAGCGGCCTGGTGATCCACCCTCCCTCTGCTTCCAGCGCCGCCTGGAGCACTACCAGCACCACCCCCCATCCCCGGAATGGTGCGGCGTCTATAGCCTCGATAGCAAATGATACGGTTTCTGGTTTTCGTTTACAGCCCCTCTGGCACCGAACTAACTCGATCAACTATTATCTTAAAGGATCATCAAGCCCCCGCATTAGCCTCTTTGAAAAACGTGGACCAGGCGGGCGATCCCCGGGAACGGTCAACCATATAACAGGTAGCCGTGGAGGAAGAAAACCACCACAGCCAGACGGTTTCTCCCGACAGGCGCAACCCGGTTTCATCGGCATGCAGCACCTCCGCCGGTTTAATCTGCTGGCCGATTTCATCATACCAGGCAAAAAAGAGAGCGCCCAGGCGGCCACCAGACCGCCTTCTGAGAGGCGAAAAGGTAGCTTTTGGTAAGGCGTCCGGCACCGGGGGGGCGAACATTTTCTGACACGGCGGACACCTATGCCGAGGAATGGTGTGCTCGGTTGCCACCGGTTCCATATCGGCAATATCTTCGATCACCCGGTTGTGCCGTTCGCTGGGCTGGCCCACAGGCTGTCCCACACTCGGGGCAACAGGTCAGCGGGGGGGCTCCTGATGATGCATAATGGGTGGCAACTGGCGAGAATGGCCCTGATGACCTGCCCTGGCTCCGGGCTTTTTTCGGAGTTTGCGGGCCCCCGGTTTTTCATAAACCGGAACCATGCCCGAGGGAGTCGACGGTGTCATGACCGGATTCTCTGCCTGCCGAGAGACCTCAGAGATCACTGGGTCCGAGAGGATCATGAGAGCATAAATAACCGCCTCCCGCCCCAGAGCATAAATCCACCCGGCCTGCTCTTCGGTCAAAGGCCCGGTGAGGTCGAAAGTGAATTTCTGTTCCTGCGTCGTTGCCACAGGGTCTATTGTACATATTTTTTACAGTTGCAAAAGTTAGCTTGTGAAATTTGATAAATTTTATGGATATCCTAACATGACGGGAGAGTTACAAAAGATGTTGGTAATATGTAGATCAAATCGTTATCCCCTCCCCCAGCTTTTCATTACCCACAACTCTTTATCACCCTGATATCAATTAAATTATCCCCTCTCCTTCTTGGGGGAGAGGGTTAGGGTCAATGCTGTTGACTTAAGGAGTTCCACCCCTTTTGTCATCCGAAGCCGCCCCCGGCGGCGAAGGATCTAACCTATCATGACC
>VGSX01000301.1 GCA_016874895.1 Deltaproteobacteria bacterium | reverse complement strand
GGCATCTTCAGCTTCCGGGATATCCCTTTAGATTTGCAGGGCATCCCCGGCATCTCCCCGCCCTTGACCGCGGCCGTCGAGGATTATAACAACGGTCAGCTCCCGGCGGCCCGGCAGGCTGCCGAGACCGTGCTGTTGCGGGAACCCGACAACGACGCCGCCCTGACCTTGCTTGGCTGGATCAGCCTGCAGGAGAATGCTCCCCGGGCGGCTATGGAGGTGTTGCAGCGCGTCCGACCGGGCAATGATTTCAGCCTGGTGGGCCTGGCCCTGGCCCGCTACCGCCTCAATGACCTGGCCGGGGCGCTCCAGCTCATGCAGGAGAGCATGTCCACCCGGCGCCAATCCCCACTGCTCCTGACCATGACCGGCTATTTCAGCCTGTTGGCCGGGCAGCCCCAGGAAGCCCAGGGACTCCTGAAAACCGCCATCTCCCAGGCCCCGGCCTTTGTTCTGCCCCGGGCCTTCCTGACTCAGATCTTCATAGTCCAGGACCGCAAAGCCGAGGCTCGGCAGCTGGCCGAGGAGACCCTGGCCCTGGCCCCCCGCTCCCCCCAGGCCCAGCTTGGCATGGGCCTGGTCAATATTGCCCTGTTTCAGTTGCCAACTGCCGTGAAAAACCTGGAAACCGCCCTGGCCCTGGACCCCCGCTTCCTGGAAGCCTATCTCTATCTGGCCAAGATCTGGCTGGGGTCCGACTACCTGGATCGAGCCCGGCAGATGGTGGAACGGGCCCGGCGGATCGCCCCCGAGGAAGGGGAAGTCCTGTCCATGGCCGGGTTCATCCGCCTGGCCTTCCGCGATTTTGACGGGGCCCGGCTCCTCTTTAACCGGGCCGTGGAAGTCAGCCCCGGCCTGGGGGAACCCCACTTAGGTCTGGGCATCGTCCACTTCCGCTTCCGCCAGCCGGAAAGCGGCCTGGCGTCCATGCTCGCGGCCACCCTCCTGGAACCCCGCATTTCCTTATATCAGTCTGAATTAGGGAAGGCCCTTTACCAGGTCCGGGCCTTCAACAAAGCCCTGGACGTCTACGACTATGCCAAAACCCTGGACCCCAACGACCCCACCCCGCACCTCTTCAAAGGTATCGCCCTGGCGGACCTGAACCGTCCCGGCGAAGCGGTCCAGGAGATTAACCGCTCCATCGCCTTAAATGACAATCGGGCCATATTCCGGTCCCGCCTGGGCCTGAACCGGGATCTGGCGGTGCGCAACTACAACCTGGCCCGGTCCTACAACCAGTTGGGACTGCAGGAATGGGCCACCAGCAAGGCCGTTACCGCCGTGGGCTATGATCCCTTGAACAGCTCGGCCCATCTCTTCCTGTTAAACAGCTACGATACCTCCTCCATCAACGGCCAGTCCGGGCAGTTGCTGGCAGCCCAGAACGCGGAAGCCCAGCTGTACCGGGTCCTGTCCCCGGCCAACCAGAATACCTTTAATAATATCCGGATAAGGCCTGCTACGATTAATACTCCAGACCTGGGGCTGGGTTTTGACTATACTCCCCTGTTTGAAATGCCTTATGCCCGGCTGGTGCTCCAGGGCGCGGCCGGGGCCTGGGAAAGATCGCGTTCCATCCAGGATTACACCGGCCTGGGCTACGGCGGCCGGCCCGGCGCCGCCTTTTATATCTTTGGCAATTACACCAACGACCGGGGCTTCCGCCAAAGAAATGGCGACTCCCTGGGACTGGGCGCCGAAGTAGCGGTAAAATGGGAACCCACCGTCAAGGGCACCCTCACCGGATTTTTCGAGTATGGGGATACCGAAGCCGGAGACCGCAACAACCTGAACGACTTCTCGTATGTTCCTGCGCCCAGTCAGCGGAGTCACTTGCGGCTCCGGTCTTATGAACTGTCTTACGTGCACCGGTTCAACCCCAATGCCACTCTGTTGGCTTACTATGCCCATCTCCCCCTAGACGTGCGCCTGACCAGGAGCCTCACCTTTTCCTTGTTCAATTTTCTCATCAACTCCGACCTCAAACTGAATTTGGACCGGGAATTCAACAACGTCCAGGTGCAACAACAACTCGTCCTGGGACGTCACACCTTTATTGCGGGAGCGGATTATTTTGACAGCAACTTCAATTACCGGCAGCAACAGACCCTAACCTTAGGCCCTTTTTTTCTGGGGGACGTGGTGGTCAGCAGCCACCCGCCGGAGCGCTCCTACAGCTTTTATCTCCTGGATTACTGGCGCTTAACTGCCAATATCCTGGTGGAACTGGGTCTGTTCAAGGATTCCAGCAAAAACCCCCGGGCCGGCTATCCGGATTCCATCTACACCTCCATGTGGAGCCCCCGCCTGGGGATCAACTACCAGATCAACGCTCAACACACCCTGCGTTTGGCCCTGCAGCGGCACCTTAATACCCATTATTCCCTGCAGCCTCTGTTGATCCCCTCGGAGATCGCCGGGTTTCCCTGGCTCCTGGATACTGAGGACGGCTCAGAGGTGCGGCAGGCCGGGGTTGCCTGGGAGGCCCAGTGGGATGCCAAGACCTTTACGGTTCTGCGCGGTGATGCCATCCGGGTGGCCACGCCGAATTACGATCGGGACGCCAACGACATTCCTTTCCGCACCTCTTCAGGCTGGCAGCGCTACCAGGGGTCTGTTACCCTCAACCGCATCCTCAGCCCCTCCTGGGGGCTGGCCGGGGGGTTTCTGGGCAAGAGGGTGGTCCCTGATCTTTCTTTTCAGGACCAGCTGACCGATTATTGGGAATTCGACCCCTTCCTGCGGCTGGCTTATCTGCACCAGAGTGGCTGGCTGAGCCGTCTGAGCACCTTTCTGGTGTATCAAAAACTAAAAAACCGGGCCGACAGCTTCTACCCCCAGATAAACCTGCTGGTGGGGAAGGAATTGGCCAATAAACGGGGCCTGGTGTCTCTTGAGATGGAGAATCTCCTGGACCGCCGGTCCTACTATGCCCTGGAGCCCGGCCGGGACCCGGAGTTCTACCCGGCCCGGCGCTACCTTTTTAAATTGGCGCTCTATTTCTAAAGGACCACGAGGAAGTTCAAGGAGGGTAATGTGACGATGCGACACACCGGTTTTTTTCTCCCACGAAGCCTTCCCCAGGCACTGTCCTGGGGACTTGCTTTGATTTTTTGCCTGGCCCTGGGGGCCGGGGAGCCGGCGACCGGGCAAAACCCGCCGGCCGCGGCGGAACAGGCCAACCCGGCAGGTAAGCCCCAGGCCCTATCTCCGGAGCCACCTGCCGCCAGCGGACCTCCCGAGACTACAACTGTACCGCAGGAGGCGCCCCTTCCCGGAAAACCCAAACCTAAAATAAAGTATCTCGCCGGGGAGGACCCCGAATATGCCCTTAAAAAAGGGTGGCCGGTGCATGGCCCGCCGCCCCTGCCCGGTGCCATCCTGCCCCAGAAACGCATTGTGGCCTATTACGGCAATCCTCAATCCAAGCGGATGGGGGTGCTGGGAGAATATCCCAAAGAGGAGATGCTGCAGCGGCTCCAAAGAGAAGTGGCCAACTGGGAAAAAGCCGATCCGGCCCATCCGGTGCAGCCCGCCCTGCACCTGGTGACCGTGGTGGCCCAGGGGGAGCCGGGCAAGGCGGGCAAGTACCGCATGGTCATGCCGGACCACATCGTGAACATGGTGTATGAGTGGGCTAGAGAGGTTAATGGCATTTTCTTCATCGATATCCAGACCGGCCATGACGACATCCGTGCCATCCTGCCGCGCTTCGAATGGCTGCTGAAAAACCCGGACGTGCATTTAGGCATCGATCCGGAATTTAACATGGGCGCCGGGGGCAACCGACCGGGGACTAAGATCGGCACCTATGACGCCGCAGACATCAACTATGCCTCCGGCTTCCTGCAGGAACTGGTGGACAAATATCAGTTACCTCCCAAGGTGTTCGTGGTGCATCGCTTTACCCGCAAAATGGTCACTAATTCCAAAAACATCGCACTGCGCCCGGCGGTGCAGCTAGTCATGAACATGGACGGCTGGGGCGCGCCCTGGCTGAAGCGGGATTCCTACCGGGATTATATCGTCGCCGAACCGGTGCAGTTCACCGGTTTTAAGCTCTTTTACCACAACGACACTAAGAAAGGGGATAACCTCATGACCCCGGAAGAGGTTTTGCGGCTCAATCCCAAGCCCTTGTACATTCAATACCAGTGATAGCTGGCCTGGGCGGGCGCGGAGGCCCGCCCCACCAAAAAAGGAATGATCTAACTTCATAAGGGAGCGTCCTGCCGCATCTCCCACCAGCCGATGCCCCCGGGCAATAACAGCATAACGAGGCCCAAACCCACCACGCCGGGCCAGCCCAGCAGGCCGTAGGCATAGCCGCTGAGGGTAATCCCCAAGGAGCCCCCCAGATAGTAAAACAGGACATAGAGGGAATTGGCCTTG
>VGSX01000300.1 GCA_016874895.1 Deltaproteobacteria bacterium | reverse complement strand
ATCCATGGCAGCCAAGTTGAAGGGGGGTCCGGGTTGGGTTCCAATGTCCGAATACTCTATGAGTGCTGCCTCCACCCATGTTCTAATATTCACGCGAGCCGCCATCATGTCGCCGGGGTCTTTCCCGCTAACCGGGGGCCACCTCCGCGCCTGGGGATATTGACCCTTCCACCATTGCTGGCATTCGGCGGCGCCGGCATGGTCATCATCCAGGGCCATAAGGATCAAACTGTTTCGGTTTAGGAGGTCCGCCGTATGCTGATCCGGCCTCGTCTGGGCATTTCCCAACGCCACTACATTCACCAAATCCCCAGCCTCTTGATATAGGATCAGAGCATCGAGTTCGCTTTCAACAAGGATAGAAACGGACCTATCGGTGCCCAAGACCATCGCCCGAGTATCGGACCCACGCAGGAGATAGTATCTGGGGTCGCCATCAGACTTTGGACGGCGGATTCGCACCCGCAGAACTTGATCACCATCACAAAGGGGAATTGCCAACCCACGGGGGAACCACAGCTTTTTAGGTTTGCCGTTATCCCTTAAAATTTCCTCAAGACCCCAGTCAGGGGCCGCTTCCCACCTATCAAGGGGGAGGAACCCCAGAGAGAATTTCTTGATAGTAGTTTCGGTCAACCCCCGTTGTTCTGTCAGAAAATCCAGCATCGGTTTGCCAAAGGAGGACCACAGGTTATAAACAGCACCTTCCACCAGCTTCCGAGCTTTGGCCTGCCAGAGGTCACCGGGGGCCGCAGTTGCCCGCGGTTCCCACTGAGGTTCCTTTGATCTGCCGTTTGCACCTGGGGATGATAAACGTGTTATTTCCCGGCCAAGGTAGGCGCAGGCTTCCGGATAGGTGAATCCTCTGTAGTCTCGGAGATACTGAATCGCATCGCCGGATCTTCCGCAGCCCCGGCACCAATATCTTCCAAATTCACCCTGGTTCGGCCAGCATAGAAACCGGTCAGTGCCACCACACCAGGCGCAAGGAGCAGAAAATTCTCCGCCGCGGGTGGAAGCCTTTTTCTTGGTGGGGAAACCATCTGCTTGAATTAACTCTAAAATTGTCATTCTCTACCTCTCGTCGCTGGCCATAGAGTGACGTGGGTGACGTCACTTTCCTGGAAACTCCCCCTAGAGAACCCAATTTTTACCTTCAAAACTACATAAGGAAAGTGACGTCACTCGCATCACTCCTCATCCTGTCGGGCGAGTAATCCAATACCATAATAAATTTTCCCCTTATTTGTGCTTTTGGAATGCAATCTGCTACTTAACGTCTCGTGAAAATTCTTCCGGTCTGTTTTGACCCCCCGCTCATTACACCAACCCTGGTAGGCTTCCAATATTTCACCGGCTCGACAGTGAGCACCTTCGTTAATCACACAACATTCATCAAGAAACTGCTCAATGAAGTTCTCGTTCTTACGATATTCCCAGGTTGCGTTCATCACCTGGGGGGGCGGCATCAATCCTTTGTCCTGCCACTCGAAAAACCCAGAGACGAGCCAGCTTGCGATTGCGCTGGCTTCCTTTTTCAGCGCGGTAATCAGGTTTTTATCCCTGAGACGCTGGGTCGAGTGGATAGGCTTATCAACAAAAGAAATTTTGAACTCAATCAAGTGAAGCCGCTCCCATAGGGCAGTGTCCATGGGATCAACCCGAGGTCGAAAATTTGTGAGCAGAAGCAGGGTATGGGTTGGTTGGAAGGTCACTTCGTGTTTGTCGTAAGGGTTTCGTCCTGGAAGGGTGTCGCCACCGGTAAGCAATTTGACGCGGCCGGCATTAAGCTTTCGCCCCTGGTCTGTTTCGCTGGCCCACACCAGCCGCTTGCCCCGCAGCGCCATAATGTCAGGAGAAGGGGCCGCAGAGGATCGTGGGCGCCATTCTTGAAGAAGGAGCTCTCCCTGAACAGGACCGGCAAGAGGGCCAAGAACATGTCCAAGAGTTTCGAGCAGGGTACCTTTACCATTTCTACCTTCCGGCCCCCACAAGATCGGGAGGCTGTGCTCAACCGTTAGGCCGGAAATCCCGTAACCGAGCAGCCGTTTAATGTAGGCTACACGATCCCGACCTCCATCCATAATTTCCAGAAGAAATTTCTCCCACCGGGGGGCCGGGACATCAAATCCACGCCACTCTGTGGGGCAAACGGTCTTGATAAAATCCTCTGGACGGCCAGGCCGGAATGAACGGTCTTTTAGATTGAGAACCCCGTTCTTGAAGGGCAGTAAATATGGGTCCAAATCCCATTCGCTGCCGGTGATCCCCAGGGAGCCTTCACCGGCTGCTGCCAGAACCAAGATGTTTTCGCGATACCGCCTGCGTTGAAGATGGTCAATTTTTTTGAGGAAAATTTCTCTGGCAGCCTGCGCTTGTGCAACGGCATTCTTGTTGCCGGCCTGCGCCGCTTTTAATTCCTGTTCAAAGCACTCCCGCGCCGCGGTGACATAGTGGGGAATCAAATCCTCGACTCTTGCCAGGGCTTCGTTCAGTAAATCCTCTTCCCAGTGGTGGCCCGTAAACCGGTACCACTTGTCGCTGGAATGGTCTTTGAGAAGTTTCCCAGCGAATAGCAAGGCAAACAACTTCGCATCCCCGGCTTCGCCGGATTTTGCGAAATTCAAGAGTTCGCTGAAAGAGAAAGCAGGCTTGCTGAAAGTCGCCTCTTCCTGGGCGATTTTCGCCCGCGCTGCATCACGAAAATCATCTATGCTTCCCAGGGTGCTTGCCCTGGCGGTGGCCGCGGTACCCATGGTAATTCCTTTAGTTTTTCTCAGGGTAAAGCGTTTACGGTAGTTTGGCCCCCGACCAACCAGGTCATGGGGATTTCGCTTTTATACAGCCTTCCGCGAGGCCTCGGGGTCAACGGTGCGGGCTTCGATTTCGGCTAAGATGTCGGAAATTTTATATTTTACCGATCGTCCTAGTTTCACATAAGGCAAGCCACGGCCCTCAAAGCGGTCATTCGCCAGACTTTGCTCTGCCCTTCCAATCAGTATTGCCGTCTCTTTAGGCGAGAAGAGCAGGCGACGCGTGGCACCCTCACCGAAAAGGCAGTCAAGGAGTTTTTGAGTTTTATCATCGTCCCGCATGGCCCTTGAACCTCCCGTTGAATCCTTTTACCCATAGAAAACCGGAAAAAAAGTCGTCCAATTTTTTTCCGATTTTCGGGAGGGGTGAATTGTGTCAGAAGGTAAGGGCTTTTATGAAGTTTGGCAGAGTTGCAGAAGTTCTTGATAAGATGAACAGTCTTTGGGGGAGGGGCAGTCCATGAGGCAAGTGCGCGCGCTATGGGTGCATTTGTGCGGCCTGCTGCTTTGCGGTACCCGGATTATTTCTTCGAGAGGGTTATCTGTAGTTCTATTCTTCCGATGGATTGCATAATAGATAAGATCGACTCCCTTCCGCACCGCGTTCTCCTTTGCGGTTATGGTACGTCTCAAGTCAGCCGGCATACTGCTAGTTATTGTTATCGGCGGGCGTCTGGCTTCGGCGTATTTCTGGAAAAGCTCTTCTCGTTTTGCGGGGTCTGTGATGGTAAGTTCGACGTAAGTAATTCTTCTGAAATCTAATCCCCGAAGCCATTGGTCATACCATCTTAAATAATTATCAAAGGTCTCTTGGCGGCAACGAAGGATGGGAGCGAGCGCCTCAGGTTCTTCAGCGGGAACGGCGAAGTCTCTGCCTTTAATAGGTTTCTCTTGCTCTTTGTAGTCGGGAGGCAGCATATCAGTCAGATCGTCCGGGATATCTCTTCCCATAATGGTTTTCTTCCGCTTTTCGATTTTTGTTTTAACTATGTTCCAGGCTGCCTCTTGGACCTTTTGGGCATCGTGAAGGGTCAAGATGGCATCATTAATAAAGATAGGGGTTTCATGAGGACTACAACTTACTAAGCCCTTGCACTTTAAAAAAGTCATTTTACCAGTTTCTTTATTAATAAAAAGATGTTCCTCACGTTTGGCATTATCGCTTCCATCTCTAACGGCTATATGGGGAGGAATTACCGCCAGCCAATAATCCGTCACTCCTTGAAGCGTTGTTTCTGGCCAATGAAGCCGGGCGTTCCATTTATCCTGGACCTTCTTTTTAAGCTGCTCAACCTCCAATGTTAGAATTTCATCAAAACAATTTTTGCGCCATTCTTTGTGTTTCTCATTCAGCTTTTCAACTAAAGGATCGCGAAGCATGAGGAGATATTTTCGGCCAACAGGTAGTTCTTTAGGCATGTCCCGCCTCCTGCCGCGGCTGGCTTGGTCCTGGTGGGGGTGAATCCGCGGGGGGAAGGCGGGCCAGGAAATCCCGCCGTTCGGGATCGGGGATCAGCCGCCCCCTATCCCCGGAAATTTTTGTTCATTGGAGTATGCAGTGGTCCGACCCGGTTTCGGTGGACATACCCCTGGCCCGG
>VGSX01000299.1 GCA_016874895.1 Deltaproteobacteria bacterium | reverse complement strand
CCCTCTGGCTTCTCAAAGAGAATGGCGTGGCCTATACCCTGGACGACCGCCGGCGGACGATAGCAGAAGTGGAGTTCCAGTTCTCCGACAAGCTGAAAGACTTCCAGCTGGAGGCGGGGGAGGCCGCCTGGGGGCGGGACTTCGGCGTCCTGGCCGCGCCCACCGGCTCCGGCAAGACGGTCATCGCCCTGGCCTTGGTGGCGGCCCGGCGCCAACCGGCCCTGGTGGTGGTGCATACCAAGGAGCTGCTGCACCAATGGCTGGCGCGGATCCAGGCTTTCCTGGGGATTCCCCCGGAGGAAATCGGGGTCAGGGGTTCGACTGCCCCGGCCTCTCCACCCTCTTCCTGGCCACGCCCATCCGCTTCAGTGGCCGGGTGCTGCAATACCTAGGAAGGGTGCTGCGCCCGGCCCCGGGCAAAGACCAGGCCCGGATTTATGATTACCAGGATGTCCACGTGGGCGTCCTGCGCAACGCCGCCCGCGCCCGGGCGCGGGTGTACGCGGCAGACGGCTAAGCGGCGGTTTCCTTTAGGGGCCGTAAAGGAGTATAACTATCCAAGAAAGACTTCTTGGGACGGCGGAGACGACCCAGGAAGAATGGAACTACATGCATCAAGGCGGTGATCAAATGACCCAGCAGAGCGCTTTTGCAGACGTAGTAGAAGCAGCCGATCGGCTTACCGCCGAGGAGAAAGAAACCTTGATCCAGGTCTTGCAACGCCGTTTGGCAGAAGCAAGACGGGAGGAGATGGCGCAAGAGATTGCAGCCGCGCGAGAAGAATTTCAAGCCGGGCAATGCCATCCCACTACTCCTGACGATCTGCTCAAGGAGATTTTAGAGTGACCCGGCAGCTACTCCGTTCTCCTACTTTTATCCGCGCCGCCAAACGTCTCCTGAAAAAAAATCCCTCGGCAGCTCGGGCCCTCCACGAGACCCTCACGCTCTTAGCTACAGACGCGTTTCAGCCAAAGTTACGGACCCACAAATTGACCGGCAAGCTGCACGGCTCCTGGGCTTGTGCCGTAGGCTATGATCTTCGGATAGTATTTGATTTTGTTACCGTAGCCGCAGGGGAAGCCATTCTTCTCCTTACCGTAGGCACCCATGAGGAGGTCTATTGATATACGTGCCGCCAACGCCGCCCGGGCGCGGGTGTACGCGGCATAATGGCCTTGCCTTGGCTCTTCCGGATTGAGTAAGATAGCTCCAACAAGGCAGATATCGCCCTGGACAACGCTTATGATGAAAAAGAATCTACCTATCCCGCCAGAGGTATTAGCAACATTTTGCCGACGGCATCACATTCGCCGCCTGGCACTCTTCGGCTCCACCGTCCATGGGGAGGTTGGCCCAGAAAGCGATATTGATCTCCTGGTGGAGTTCGACCCTGAACAACTGCCTACCCTTTTTGATCTTGCCGGCATGGAACAGGAGCTGTCGCTGCTCCTTGGCGGTCAAAAGGTGGACTTACGCACCCCAGAAGATCTCAGCAGATATTTTCGCGAGCGCGTGCTGGCCGAAGCCGAGGTCCAATATGAGGGCTGACGACGCCATTCGCCTGCGTCATATGCTGGATGCAGCCCGCGCCGCGCTGGAGTTTGTGCGGCATCGCACACGCGCTGATCTTGATCACGATCTGCAACTTGTCTGGGCGCTGGTAAAAGCGATTGAGATCATTGGAGAAGCAGCATATCAACTCAGCCCCGAGACTCGGGCGGAGGTATCAGGCCCGCCATGGGAAAAAATCATTGGTATGCGGCACCGGCTGGTCCACGCTTATTTTGACATCAACCTGGACATCCTCTGGAAAACGGTGCACGAAGGACTGCCGCCGCTGGTTCGGATCCTTGCCATGGCCGTAGACAAAGACTGACAGCCTCTCCTTCTGCAATGAAGGAGATTCCCAGAAACCAAAAAAGCAAGCAAGAGGGACTCTCCATGACCAAAGCAGAACTCATCGCCCACCTCGCGGCCCAGGTGCAGCTGACCAAGGCCGAGACGGCAAAGCTCCTCAGCGCCCTGATCAATGGTATGACCGGCATCCTGCAATCCCAGGGGAAACTGACCCTGCCGGGCCTCGGCGTTTTCACCGTCCGGGAGCGCCCGGCCCGGACCGGGCGCCCCTCCCAGACCGGCGCCCCCATTGCGATCACCGCCAGCAAGGCGGTAAAGTTCAAGGCAGGGAAGGCATTGCAAGAAGTGGTGCAATAAGAACCTCTGGAGCTCCAGCCAGAGACCTGGCGGATATGCATCATGTTGCTATGATAAGAGCGGTAAGCCGATTCTCCGGCTATCTCTGAGCCGCTGTGCATGGCCTTATCGGGATGCTCCTGGCCACATATTACCGCTATTAGGTTTGGTCATTGAGATATCTCCTGAGTTATCCTAATCGGTGTCCAAAAGAATTGTAGACCAAACCACCAGCGGGTAAAAGAGCAAGCCTTTCGGCCGGTCCCATGCTCGGCTTCCAGCCTAACAAAATGATGTCCGGAATAAGTTTAAGCATCTGATGAAAGATGGTGTTACAATGGGCCATGGTCCGAAATCTCCTTTCTGTTTGATAGGTTACGGCTAACCCATTCTAACAGATTCTAAGGAGTTTTCGGGCCTTTTTTTCATCAGTTAACCGGACAGCACTGATTAAAGATAATTTATCCCCTTAATGAAGCAAAAAAGCCATAGGCCAAATAAAACAAAATTCCAGAAACTATATAAATCCACCATCCACCAAATGCAACAAGCAGAAAAATTGCAACTACCACACAAGCGATTCCCCAAATGATTGAAGGGAGGCGAGCGGGCCGCTCAATAAATTCTGGAACAGATTCCCCACTAGATTCGGACTAACCGATGATTTGTTTTTTACAAATTACCTTTAGAGGGTCAACTGATAGGTCAGCATTACATGAAGGACAGCTAAAATGTATAAATCCTGTGAAAGAATCCTTCCCAAGAAGTTTAAAAATATCAGATTCTGGAACTAAATTAATTGTATCGTGAGCTTCAATCTTACCCTCAAATCCACACACACCACATTTTATATCTCTTGTAATCAGTGTATAATCTCCTTTCTAAATCCTAATTCAAGTTTCATTGGAAGTAATCCCCATGTCAAAATCCAGGACACAGAGCTTGAGAAGGTGAAGTTGGGGGTAGTGTTGGCCACAGCAAAACAAGCCCACGGAGGAAGTACTGACCTTTCCTCCCCGATATTCGACCAGTCGGGCCAGACCCTCCAGAAACGCTATAGCGTTTTGCCTTAAGAATCGGCAGGGAGAAATTAAATTCAACATCAAGGGAATCATCGTTCACCGGGCACCACAATTGGAACAGGCTTCCGGAGATTATCAGTAAATCATCAAAAATGAGATGGTCGGTGAATAACTTCAGTGGGTTAGGTACCAAAAACCGAACCCTGTAGTGTCGGCATTTTATTTTTAATTAGTTAATATCTTTATATATTGACATTGATATCCACTATGATATAGAGGCGATATGTATCTGCGGACCACCACTCGCAAGCGGGGCGATAAGACCTATCAGTCTCTCCATATCGTGGAATCCTACCGGACCAGAGAGGGCAAAGTCCGGCAGCGGATTCTCGTTAACTTCGGCTCGGCCTCCCAATACTCCCCAAAACAGATTACGGAGATTATCCGGGGGCTGAAAAAATTCTTTAAACTCGGGGACGAGGTCCAAGAGAGTATACCTCCCACCGGGAGCCTGGATTTCGGCTCTATCTATGCCATCTTCCGCCTCTGGGAAGAAATGGGCTGGTCCCGGGTGTTCCATAACTTCCTGCAGGGCCGGCAGTTCGAGTTCGAGGTCATTGCCAACCTCAAGGTCATGGTGGCCAATCGTCTCCTGGATCCCATGGCCAAACTCCACCTGCTGGAGTGGCTGGAGGGGGTGCATCTGCCCAGCATCCACCGGGAGCAGATCAATTATAATCACCTGCTGCGCTCCCTGGACTTTCTCATCGAAAACAAAGAAGAACTGGAGCCCAGGCTGGCCTGGCCGATCCTTAGCATCTTCGACTCCCCGTTGGACCTGGTCTTTTATGACCTGACCTCCTGCTATTTTGAGATCGAACGGGCCGATAAGGTCACCAACCCCACCTCCCAACCGGATAAGCCGACGTTACGGAATTACGGCTACGACCGGGACCGTTCCGGCTGCCCCCAGGTGGTGCTGGGTCTGGTCATGACCAAAGACGGCATTCCCCTCTGCCACCAGGTGTTTTCCGGGGAGACCCCGGATAAAGCCACCTTCCAGGAGGTTATCGGCGACGTCAAAGCTCGCTTCCCGGTGCAACGCTGTGTCGTGGTGGGCGACCGGGGCCTGCTCAGCCAGGACAACCTGGCGGCCCTCAGCGAGGCCGAGTTGGATTACATCGTGGCCCGGCCTTTGAGGAATAATCTCCTTTCCCGGCAG
>VGSX01000298.1 GCA_016874895.1 Deltaproteobacteria bacterium | reverse complement strand
TGGAATGAGTGCCTTGGAAAAGCGTTCATGAATGAAAACAACGGGAATTTCCTTTTTCTCTTTGTCAAAACTGAAGCTCAGGGACTCCACGTTGGTGTGGGCATCCATATCGATGTTCAAGGCCGGCTGGGGCACGCCCACTTTAAGTTCCGGACCCCAATAGGCAACGTTGATTCCCGGCGCCGGACCCGGTTCCAGAAAAAAGACATAGCCCGCAGCCCCTGCCAGGAGCTGAATGTACCACAGATCAGTGCCCTGCTGGCGGGGAATGCGTTCGATGGGGATGGGAAGATCTTCCAGGATACTGGGAATTACTTTCGGGATGATGCCGAACGCGGCATACTTGGCCAGAATGAGCAGGACCCGGGTAAAAAAGGGCATGGCCGGGAAAGGCAGGCCGCTGAAATCGAACAGGGTCATGAGGGCGGTTAAATCTTTGCCCTGCACCGTCAGGGTGGCTTCCCCCCCGGCACTCCCCGGCCGGACCTGGTGATGGGTCATCACTCCGTCCATCAGGACTTCGGGGGTGCCGTTCATGGTTACCATGATGACCACCCGCACAAAAGGGATGGACGCCCCGCCGGTGAGGAGAAACAGGGTGTGCAGGGGGGAGCGCTTGCTGAGGGTAAAATTCAGCTCAAACCCGCTCTGCTGACTCCCAGAGTAAGAATTGACCTCAATACTGGTGAGGGCTTCGAGGATATCCTGGGATACCGGCACGGGGACGGCGGGGCCGATCATCAGGGTGAGGTTAATCCCTTTAAGCATTAGCAATCCCTGGTATGCCCGCCGGCAGCGTAATCCGGATCCTGCTGCCGGGCTCGGCCGTTAAGTCCTCGGGGTGCAGCACCGCGTTGGCGTCGCAGAGCCGCCAGTACAGTTCCGGGTCGCCTAAATACCGGGCCGCCAGATTGTCCACCCGCTCTCCCTGGCTGACGGTGTGCTCCTGCAGCAGGGCAAAGTTTTCCGGCGGGGGTATGAACCGACGCCTCAGATAGACGACGGGGCGTCCCTCCGGGATGGTCAGCACCGCCGTGCCGATGCCGTGATAGCGACTGGTGGGCGGGAAGAGATTGGCCTTGGCGGCTTCTTCCATGAGAGCTTGCAAGGGGTTTTTCATGGAATCCCTCCGATCCCCAGGGTGGTGAAGGTCCCGGCCTTCAGCCGGGCCGCCAGATTCTCTTTATTCTGGTGATAGCTCAGGTAAACATTGCCGCCCTTGTGGCTAAAGCCCAGATCGTCGACGCTGAGCACCCGCATCCCCAGGCTCACTTTGGCCCGGATGGGATTCAGCCAGGGATCGAAGGCCTCCTCGGTGACGCTGAAATCCGTCAGCCGCACCGGCACGATCCGGTTTCTGCTCCACACGAAGAGACTTAAGGGGGCTTCCATGGGGGCGATTTCCAGGGTCCCGGCCTGGGCCAGCCGGTTGTTGCTCAGCAACCGGCTGCTGGCCGGGTAGATCAAGGTTTCCAGGGCCGCCAGTTGGGGAGCGATGCCGTGCTGCACCGCGTCGGCATTATTATCCGGGAATTCCAGCTGGTCCGTGGCGTCGATCTCCGCCTCCAGCTTGATGGTCTCCACCGGTGGGCCTTTGAGGCGCAGGGCCTGGGAGCGGTCCCCCGACTCGCCCCCCACTCCCTGCACCTGCAGAGTGCGGCTCAGGGTGTCGGGATTGTACTGCAGCGTGATGATCCGCTGCACCATGGCAGTCTCGGGGTCCAGGAGCACGATGCCGCCTTTTACAATGCGGGGCGAATTGGGGAAGGTGGTCATAATAACCGTCCTTGTCCTCTCAAAAGTTTCTTTGAAACTGGCGGATCTGCCTTTTCAGAAAAGGCGGATTAAGTTTCAACAAATCCACGTTTATCATGAAGCGAACATCCGACACCGGCGCCGGTCCGGGAAGTTCCGGCAGCCGTTTTTTGGTTTCCACCATGCGGCCCTCCTGGGTGAGGGAGACTTCCGGGGTCGGCAACAAACCTTTATAAGCGCCGCCGGTTATGGTCACACCCGGGAATAGCCCGAGTTGCCCCTGCGCGCCGAGCACGCTCAATTTCTCCGAGGCGGGGTCGTAGCCCCATTGCATATTGACGGTGAACGACATCTCCGGCATGTTTGGTATCTTCTCCTGCAGCAACTTGAGGTAGTCGTCCCCGGCAAAGGTGGTTTCAAAGCGGAAGAGCCGTTCGGGGCCTTTTTCGGCACTGGGAAGCTGATATTTAAAACCGGTAAGCGGCATATAGGGGACCAGGGAAAACGGTGCGCCCAGATTGATATCCTCGAGCATTTCGCGGCCCTGAGGGTCGGCCAGGAGAGGACCCAGGGTCAGGCCACCCATCATGGCCCCATGTCCCACCGTCAATACCTTCTCGCCGGTGCTCAGCCGGCCCCAGATTTTTTCTTTGGCATATTTTTTCACCGGCTCAATGATTTCTTCTTTTACCTTGGGGTTGTTGTCCTTGGCCTGTTCGCCCACTGTCTTAAAGCCCTCCACCACCACTTCGCCGACATCGGTCTCCTTTTCTTCTTTTTTGGGCTCTTCTGACCCCGCCGGTTGCCGTTGGAGCGCCGGCTGCCCGGTCTGCGCCTGCTGCACCACGTGGGTCAGTTCGTGGGCCAGGAGACTGCGACCGGCAGGCCCATCCGGATTATACTGCCCGCTACCAAAGACGATGTGCTGCCCCACCGTGTACGCCAGGGCCTTAACGGCCCGGGCCGACTCCGCCGCCCTCTCGTCGGCATGCACCCGCACCCGGCTGAAATCATGGTTGAATCGGTGTTCCATAAGGGCACGGGTGGCCAAGTCCAAGTGCTGGCCGGGGGATTGCAAAACCTCCTGAACGAAGGACGGCACCATAACAGATGCAGTCGAGTTCACAATGTGGCCCCGCAAATTTCTGGACGGAAGCGAAGTTAGAGATAATAACAATGTCAAGATGTCCTTTAAAATGGTTTATATTTTATTATTCAGGTTTTTATTTTTTTAAATTAGCCTCTGATTCAATATGTCTATCGTCATATTATATATACTGGTAATGAAATATCTTTGATAAAATTATATTTTCAAGGTTCCTCTGCAATACTTGAACGTGAACGTGGCCCGGTAGGAGTCGGTAGCTCTACAAACGTACTTAAGTAATGATGCTCATTCCAGTTACCATTTACATAGTCACAGATATTTGGATTTTGTGTAGGGTTACGCCAAAAGTCAATATAAAATCTTCCCCCCGAATCGTTTGCAACAAGATCAGCGCGGGAAAGTACGCCAGAGAATGATTCTCCATAGACACCTTCATGATACCAAGACGGAATAACATCAAAACGTCTAATCCATCTTACTTCCTCCGGGGGCAGGCGATGTTCGAACCCTTCCAACCACTTACCAAACTCATTCGTGTATATTTCTACTAGCCTATCTTCCCGATATTCTTCTGTGATTTCAAAGCGAGCTTCAGTTGTCTCTGATGGTAATATCTCCGAAAACGAACCCAGCGCTCTTTGTATTTCGGCTGGTAAGGGGGGCGTTACTCTTTGTTCAAATCTTTCCCTCTGTTCCCGACTCCAGCTTCTAACTCTTTGGCGTAATCGCTGTCCGATGCGAAAGTATTCATACCCCTGGGCAAAGAAGTGTCCAAGCTTGTCCGCACCAACACATACACCGCAAAGATTAACCACGGGGGCAAGACGTCTGGTGCGCAACTGCGCCGCTATGCCTGGGAACCATTGCTGTCCCCTATATCTAGATTCCGCCGGTCGCACGTGGCGGACATGAGTTTGGGGCAGACCGGCAAGTCTTTCTTCGACTCTGGACCTTACTCCACCGGAGCCTAAGTTTTGATAAACCGCATTGACAATATGAAGTGCGTTGGCCTCTGCGGTCCGACGTGCCTCAACAATCCAACGATTAATATGCCCACTAACGTCTTGGAGCGCTACCCCCTCTCTGCCAGGGAAGCAGAACGCTGGGTTATCATCAACCTCAGCCCTCTGTATCATTCTGACGTTGTTATGATATTGGTGTACCACGTGGGTTAACTCATGCGCCAATAATCGTTTCCTTCCTGGTGTATCCAGCCGATATTCTCCTGTGTTAAATACAACGTCGTTACCTAGAGCATAAGCCCGCGCATATAAAGTATCGGCTGACTCTGCAGACTTTTCATCAGTATGCACCCGCACCTGACTAAAATCATGGCCAATGCGAGGCTCAAAGAAGGCTCGGGTGGCCGGGTCCAGGGGCTGACCGGGGGACCGGATCACCTCATGGACCAGAGGCGGGACGCCCGCCATCGACCCCACGGCCGGGGTTGACCCTGGCACCTCTTTGGTCTGCAAAACCTCATCCTCATCCTCGTCTTCACCGCACGGTAGGCACTTGCGCTGCAGGACCTGTTCTTCCGGCATGCGGAGGACCTCTTCGGCTACCCGGTCGGCCTCCTGCTCGTA
>VGSX01000297.1 GCA_016874895.1 Deltaproteobacteria bacterium | reverse complement strand
TTGAAAAAGGAAAAGCGTGCATATTTTTGAAGGGGGCCACCTCCGGTGAAAATAATATCTTCGGGCAGGCACGGGGGCCTGCCCCTACGGTAGGGGATTTTTGAAAAAGGAAAAGCGAGCATATTTTTGAAGGGGGCCACCTCCGGTGAAAATAATATCTACGGGCAGGCACGGGGGCCTGCCCCTACGGTAGTGGATTTTTGAAAAAGGAAAAGCGTGCATATTTCTGAAGGAGTGCTCAGTCCGGCGGTGTTGGCCGGGGGGGCCGGACTGGCGGTTTTGGGAACCGCCATGGGCCTGAAAAAAATGGATTATGAGGCCATACCGAGGGTGGCGATACTGTCGGCGGCTTTTTTTGTGGCCTCGCTAATTCACGTGCCGGTGGGCCCGGTGGGGCTGCACCTGGTGCTCAACGGCCTCATGGGCCTGTTGTTGGGCTGGGCCGCGGTGCCGGCCATTCTCATCGCCCTGTTTTTGCAGGCTCTGCTGTTCCAGTTCGGGGGCCTGACGGTTTTGGGGGCGAACACTGTAATTATGGCCTTGCCGGCCGTGGTCTGTTTCTACCTGTTCCGACCGCTGCTGCGCCGGCCGAATCCTGCTTCCGCCATCGGGGCCTTTGCCTGCGGCTTCACGGCCATACTTCTTAGCGGCCTGCTGGTGGCGGCTTTTCTCATGGGCACCGGCCAGGCCTTTGTGAAGGTGGCCCAACTCGCGGTTTTGGCTCACATCCCGGTGATGTTCATCGAGGGCGTTATTACCCTGTTTATTTTTCTCTTCCTGAAAAAAGTCCGGCCGGAAATGCTGGAGGGGATCTATGCCTGAAAAGTTTTGCGGACCTGCGGGAAAGAGGTGGGGTAATGAGATTTCCCGGTTCACCGTGCCAAAGGGCCTTTGGCTGTCCGTGGTTCTTTGCCTGGGCATCTTGCTGACGGCCTCACCGGCTCTGGCTCATCGGATGCTGGTTTATGCCTTCACCGAAGGCGACAGCGTCCACGTGGAGAGTAAGTTCGTGGGAGGCGGCCCGGTTCAGGCGGGGGAGGTGCAGGTCCAGGAGAGGAGCAGCGGTAAAGTCCTGGTGACCGGGACCACCAGCGATCAGGGCAAGTTCTCTTTTCCTATCCCCCCTGAAGTCAAGGCGGGCAGGCTGGACCTGCTCATCGTGGTGAGTGCCTCCATGGGGCACCAGGGGGAATGGCTGCTCAAAGCGGAGAGTTATCTTCCCGCTCAGACCGCCGCCGCCGAAGCTGCACCTGCCGCTCCTGAGTCCACTCCTGCACCGCCGTCCAAGACAGAAACCAAGGCCGCTCCCATGGATCAACGGATGATGGAAGAGGCCCTTAATAAAGCCCTGGAACGTCAGCTTACCCCCGTCAAGGAAATGCTCACCGAAATGTCCACCCGCCGTATCTCTGTTTCCGACATCGTGGGGGGCCTTGGTTATATTATGGGAATCTTCGGCCTCTGGGCCTATTTTTTAAGCCGGAAACCCAGGCCATGAGTCCCATCCAGGAGCCTTTTTCTGAAGGAGGCTCGCTGCTGCACCGCCTGGACCCTCGGGGCAAAGTCGTGGTTGCTGCTCTTTTTTCGGTGCTGATGGCGGTGGCCACCTCGTTTGTCACGCTTCTGGGAGGACTGGCCCTGGCCTTGATCTGGCTGGCCCTGGGGCGTCTGGGGCTGAAAAAAGCCTTGGGCCGGCTGCTGCTGGTGAACAGTTTCATCGTTTTTCTCTGGTTTGTCCTGCCTTTTACTTATCCCGGGGAATCGCTGGTAAAGGTCGGCCCCCTGACCGCCAGCCGGGAGGGAATTGCCTTCACCGGTCTGATTACCCTGAAATCCAACACCATCATCATCGGTCTGATGGCTCTTGTCGCCACGGCCCCGGTGGTCACCCTGGGGCAGGCCATGCACAGCCTCAGGCTACCCGACAAGTTATGCCATCTGCTGCTGTTTACCTACCGTTATCTGCACGTATTCGAGTTGGAGTATCAGCGTTTGAGCCAGGCCATGAAGATCCGGGGGTTCCAGCCCCGGACCAATATCCATACCTATCGCAGCTACGCCTATCTGGCGGCTATGCTGCTGGTGCGTAGCTATGACCGGGCCGACCGGGTTTTTCAGGCCATGGTCTGCCGGGGGTTTCACGGGGTTTTTTACAGCCTGAAGACTTTTTCCTGGCAGCGCCGGGACAGTGTTTTTTTAGCGGTATCGCTGCTGACTTTAGCCCTGTGCCTTTATATGGAAATAGAAGGCGCTAACCTCCTATGAGTTTACCATGACCGAACCTCTCATTGAGTTACGAGACATCACCTTTACCTATCCCGGCGCGGCCCGACCGGTTTTCCAGGATTTTAACTTTCAGCTTCTGCCGGGCAAACACCTTGGTCTGGTGGGGCCCAACGGGAGCGGCAAGACCACCATGTTGCACCTGATTATGGGACTTCTGCGGCCGCAGGCGGGGAAGGTGGTCATTTTCGGCCGGGAGGTGAGCAAGGAGAGGAATTTTGTGGAGGTCCGGCGCCAGGTGGGCCTGCTCTTTCAGAATGCCGACGATCAGCTCTTCTGCCCCACGGTTTTGGAGGACGTGGCCTTCGGTCCTTTAAATCAAGGAAAGTCACCGGCGGAGGCAGTGGGGATTGCCCGGATGACCATGCTGCAATTGGGCCTGGAGGGCTTTGAGGATCGGGTGACCTACAAACTCTCCGGGGGCGAGAAAAAGCTGGTCTCGTTGGCCACGGTCCTGGCCATGCAGCCCAAGATATTGCTTTTGGATGAGCCCACCACCGGCCTGGATGACCAGACCAGACGACGCCTCATCAGGATACTGAAAGACCTGGAGATCTCTTACCTTATTGTCTCCCATGAACATGAATTTCTGGAGCATACCGTCAAGGAATGCTGTCATGTGCACTCGACCTTTTGCGAAACCTTGCCGATAACCCCCGGGGGAGTTGGGTTATAAATAAGGTAAACGTTCAGCTATCAGCAATCAGCTTTCAGCAAAAACAATGGGTTAGGGAAACTAAGCGAAAAACCAGTGAGTCGCCACCTTAGAATAACTATTTGAATTTAAAGCATTAGCTGACGGCTGCAAGCTGAACGCTTACGAAAAAAGTTTTTCATGAGCACATTATCCATCTGCGAAAGATGAAAAGGTTGTCGGCAGAGAGGAGGCAACCCGCTTTGCCCCCCCCGTTATTTTTCTGGCTCTTGAACCCGAGGATTTTGCAGGAGAAGTTTTTCTGCTTGACAGTGACTGAAGAATTTGTTATTGAGACTCATTATCGAAACATTGTTTGAAAAAATGAAATAACCATAAAACTGTGGTTAGCTTATCTTATCGATTTATTAGGAGATCTGGTTATGAAAAGAGTGTGTAATGTATTCCTGGTATTGCTGCTGGTCCTACTCCTGGGGCCGCAATCGGGGTGGTCGGCGCCGGAGGCCGCTGATTCCTCCGGGGAGGCGGCCATGGCTGGAGCCGGTGAGGCCGAGGGCAACGGCAAGGCCGAAGAAGAGGGTCCTCCGGATACCTTCGGGCCTCTTGTTACGGAATCGGCGGAGCCGGTGGAAAAGGGGGCTTTGGAAATACAGCCGATTTTCTCCTTTAGTTTTGTGACGGATAGTTTGACTCCCAGTTGGAGGCGAGCCAGTGCGGGGGGGGGCTATACCTCCTTTGCCTATGAGCAGCAGATAACGTATGGGTTGTGGGATAATCTGGAAGTCTATACAATTATTCCGATCCTGGTTAATATGGCCCGGAGTGTGAATGAACCGGCCCCGGACGGCTCCAGGTCAGCAACTTCCAGCGGCATGGGGGATATTAATTTAACCTGGAAGTACCGGCTGGTGGGAGAGACTCAAACCCTGCCCACGGTTTCGGCCATATTTTCCACCGATTTCCCCACCGGCAAATATCGCCGGCTAAACCCTCGGGCCCTTGGTACCGATGAAATGGGCGGCGGGGCCTTTGTCTTTACCACCGGTTTCGCGGTTTCCAAATATGTCAAGCCCGTGATTCTCTATGCCAACCTCTTTTACTCCATGGGAACGGCCTTCACCAACCGGGGTGAGGATGACGACGGCAACCCCATTGACGTGCGTAATTATCCCCGGGATTTTGTCACGGTGAATCTGGCCGCGGAATATCCCCTAACCAAGAAGTGGATAGCCCTGCTGGAGCTGGTGAGCTATTGGGACGGCGGCCGCTTTTTTGGGCATAAGTCTAATGTGCCTCCGGCCGCTTTGGTTTCGGTGGTGCCGGGAATCGAATATATGGCCACGGACCGGGTTTCCATGGCCCTGGGAGTACAGGTGGATGTGCTCGGCAAGAACACCGATGCCGCCGTAACGCCCATCTTGTCATTGATTTTTTCTTTCTAAGGAGGATATATGAGAGTTATTGCCAAGTTACTCGTTATTGCCCTGATTATCCTGAGCATTCCCTCTCTGGGGCAGGCCCATTTCGGGA
>VGSX01000296.1 GCA_016874895.1 Deltaproteobacteria bacterium | reverse complement strand
TTATGTCCACATCGGCTCCTGCCGGAAGGACCTGGGCGACTACCAGAGCGCCATTGACTCTCTGAAGCAGGCCCAGGCCGCCAATGACCAGCTCAAGGAAGTTTATCATCTTTTGGGTTTCTGCCATTTTAAGCTCAAGGAACACCAGCAGGCGGTGGAGTGTTTTGAAAAGGCCATCGAACTGGACCCCGGCTCCGGCATCGACTACGCCAATCTGGGTATAAACCTGCGGGAACTGGGGTATCGGCGGGAGGCGGCCCACCTCCTGCGCCTGGCCCTGGACCTGGACCCCTCCCTGGATTTCGCCCGCATGGCCCTGGAAGCCCTGGAGGAGTAAAACGGTTTTCGGTTGTACCGTGGAAATTCCCCCGTAGGGGCAGGCCCCCGTGCCTGCCCAGGGAAAATATTTTCGTAATGCAAAGACCATTTCTTTATCTGGAGACGCAGGTTTTACAGCCTGAAAGCTGTTATTTTTAATAAACAACTGGCCCCTGACCACTTCCCACCTATGTCCGACCACTGGTTTTGGTTATTCATTGCCGGCACTCTCCTTCTGTGGCTCGGCTCCCTTTTGGCCATGCGCTCCCTGACCCGCACCAGGCTCCTGCGCAGCTTTGCGGCAGAGGCTTCGCCGGAGGAAGAAATCCCCCTGCCGTTTCAAAACCCCCGGCCCGAAGACAGACAGGCTCTGGAGGTCATCCGCCGCTACCGGCGCCGCTATCTTTTGAAACTTCAGCCGGATACCGGCTTTTCCCTCAAGCTCCTCAATGCCCAGGCCTTGGAGTTAATTCAGGAGATTGCCAGGGTTTACCATCCCGAGGATGATAGTCCGGAACTGCATGCCTCTCTGGCCGAACTCCTCAATCTCCAGACCCGCATCGGCCTGCGGCTGCAGGCCCTGCTGGAGACCATGCCCTTTCGAGCTTTGAAGGACGTGGAGTTGCAGACCATCCTCTTCTACCACAAGTTATACAAACAGGTTGCCAATCATCCCGCCTATGTGTTCATGAAGCGGCACCATCTGGATAAAGCCGCCCGCTGGGCCGTGATGCTGAAAAATATCGCCAATCCCTGGTATTGGGGCGGCCGGGCGGCCTACGCCAGCAGCAAGGAAATGCTGGCCCGCATCTTTCTGGCCCGCATGTGCACCATCGTCGGCGTGGAGGCCATCCGGGTTTACAGCGGCCGGTCTCCCGGAGCCGAACACTGGCGTAAATATGATCTGGCTGTCCAGGAGATGTTATACCTGAGCGGGCAAAACGGCATTGCCGCAGCCGAGGCCCTGAAATTCGTCCTGCGCTTTGTTCTGGCCAGTCGGGAGCTGCCGGAACAGGCCAAGGTGCTGTTGGCAGAGCGGATCTGCCGGGAGCGGATGGAACAACCCGCGGATTTTAACACCTTGACCCCGGCGGAACAACAACAGGTCCGGGGCTGGTTGAAAAATTTCATTCTGGAAGTTACACCCCCGGCAGCCCGGAAGTCCCGTCTGCAGGAGTTGCGCCAGCGGCTGTGACAAGGTTTCTGGTTTTCGGCACAGAGTAAACTGACAACCATAAACTGATCACTAACAACCGGGGAATGGCAGTTCCCGACCATCCGGGTCCAGACGGATTTTACCCAGGCGGCAGAAACGCACCTGACTTACCAGGTGGGAGGAAAGGGGGGTTAGGAGAATGATCTCCCGACGTTCCCAGGGAGAGGGAAGGAGCAGGCCCAGGCCGAGGCACAGGAGATCATCGTTTAGGAGGCCCACCAGGCGCTGCTCCAGGTATGGCCAGGCTACCCAGGAAATCGCCTCCACCCCCAGTTCCCGGGCGGCCTGAGCCAATTCCCCGGCCGGTCGTTGCCCCGTAAGCAGCAGCGCCCCCCTGTGGGTCCGTTCGGCATGCAGCACCGGAACCTCTAACAGTTCCTCCAAGCGCACCATTTGCTTTAGGGGCCAAGGTTTTCCCTGGCCGAAGGGAAACCCCAGCCAGCTGACTCTCGTGAGGGGCAGCGCCTGAGGGTGGGCGGCGGCAAAATAGGCGGCGAAACGCTCCTGGCGGTACAACCGCCGCTGCCCGTAGAGTTTGGCCTGGGCGCGGTGGGATACGGGCAGGGTAAGCACTTCGCTTCCCCGCAAAGCCCGCAGCGGCCGCAGCAGGGGTTCCAGTTCCCCCTGCCGCTGCAAACCGATGACCAGGCGGGGCTCCAGGGTCTCGATTTTCGCCAGTTTCAAACGCTGGGCCGCCGGGCCGCTGACAAAGCCGCTGGTATTGACGATGAGGCGGCGGTAATCCCGGCTGCGGGCCGAGACGGCCAGACGGCGCAGGCCCACCACCAGTTCCAGCATTTTTCCCGGCGGCGAGGTCTGCCCGATGAAATACCAGGTGTCGGGGATCAACCCAAAATCATCAGGCCCGTGGGGTGGGTAGAAGTTGAGGCCCAGCGTCGCCGGCGGGCCCAGGTGGGATTGGCCCAGGTCCCCGTCAATCAGGGCCATCCTGGTGGCGGTCTGTTGGGCCAGGGCCAGAATATACCGGCAAAAGGTGCTTTTTCCCGAGTCAGGCCCGCCCAGGACCATCACCACCCCGTGGGCAGCCAAGATTCGGGTTGCGGTTTCTTCCCACCCTGGCGGAAGATCGATCTCAGAAAGCGGCACCATGATTTCGGCAAAGATGTCTTAGAAGTCCTCTTTTTGTAACATTTCAGCATCCTGAGGGCTCAAGGTGGAACAGGCTTCCAGCCTGTTCCTCAACGCACAGGCTGGCACCTGTGCCACCGAGAATTCTATAAGATTTCGGTTGATCGCTCCCCAGGACAACGTGGGCACAGGAGGAAGGACACCTGGGAGCGGGATGAGAAAAAATTGACTTTTTCAGGTTCCGGGGCTATAGTTTAGCCATGGCCACGGTGGACACTCTCAAAGCCTACGAGGCCCTCATCGGGGCCGACATGCCCGACCGGCAGGCCCGGGCCCTGCTGACCATCGTCCAGGAACTCCAGGAAACCCGGCTGGCCGAGGTAGCCGGCAAAGGGGATCTCGCTGAGCTCAAATCCGCAGTTAACGCCGATAGCCTGGCGCTCAGGGAAGACTTTGCCGCTTTCAAGGCCGAGGTCAGGGAAGACATCGCCGCGCTGAAGGTTGACCTCACCGCTTTCAAGGCCGAGGTCAGGGAAGACATCGCCGCGCTTAAGGTTGACCTCACCGTTTTCAAAACCGAGGTCAAGGGGGATATCGCCACCCTGCGGAGTGAGATGCGGGAACTGGAGGCCCGCCTGGAAGCCAGAATCGACCGCGTCAAGTTCGACCTGCTGAAATGGTTCATCCCCCTAATCCTGGGCCAAGCCGCCTTTATCGTCGCCCTGCTCCGGCTGTTGCACTAACCCGCCCTCAGGCCCACGGTGCGCCTGGGGCCCCCTAACCCGTATTTCCCTCCCGTTATTACCAGTCAGGCAACCTTCCCAAGGACAACCTGGCGATGAGATTCTCCTGCAACGTTTCTAAGGGCAACGTGGAAACGGAATGGAATCATTACTAGCCGAGAACCGCGTAATCCACGGAGTGGGGGTCTTCCATCCGGCGGGAGGCGTCCAGAATTTCCAGGCCCACGATATTGCCGTTTTTATCATAATCGATGATAATTCCCGGTTTTTCTTCATCACTCTCGGCAATGGGGCCGCGGCTCAGTATAATCCTCAGGACATCGACTTCCGGGTCGTAGGTGACCTTCATGTCATCCTCCAGTATTTCTTGATCTTTTTGGTGCGATACACTGTCACCACGGTTGGCGGGTCGGTATTTTCAGACACAATGACCCGCACCAGAAATATCTCCCCTGCCTCCATAACAACCTGTGACTGGTAAACTTTTTTATCATTACCCTGGGGCAGGACCTGCTGTGGCTGCTGCAGTATATCTTCCAAAACCGCCAAGGCAATACGACGTCTCACCAATTCCTCTCTGGCATACCTGGAAATTTTATACTGCATCGCTGATATCCTGCATAATGACCGAGGTGACCACATTTCTGTTCTGTCCCTTTACGCCTGCGTTCTTTCGCCCAGGGCGACCTTGGGCGCAGCGCCGGTTTAGCTCGGAGCCGAACTCAAACATTTCCAAGGACAACGTGGGTAGGATATGCAGAAAGACCTGGCCGGGCGGGATGGCGCCGGGAGCCGCTCTCAGGCCGCCACTTTCTGCCGGAGTTCGGCCACCTGGTGTTCGATGCGGGCCACCCGCTCCTGCAGCTGCTGATAGTCGTCCCGGCGGACGATGACCTCGTAGAGGCGGGCGATACTGCGGTTGGTTTCAATAAGATCGAGGATCACCCGGTCGATGCGGGCCACCAGATCGCCCTGAACTTTGTCGAGGCGAGCGCCCAGTTCGGCCCGGGTCTGCCCTAGACGTTCATCGACCTTGTCAATGCGATCGCCCAGGTCGGTCCGCCCCTGGTGGATTTCCTCTTTGAGTTCGGTGCGCAGCTGGTGGATG
>VGSX01000295.1 GCA_016874895.1 Deltaproteobacteria bacterium | reverse complement strand
CTGCGCGCCGTTGTCAAGGCCTGTGTGGGGGAAGAAAACTTCGTGGATATGGCCCCCAACATGTCCAACAACTACTGCTGCGGCGGCGGCGGCGGCTTCCTGCAGAATCCCTATAAAGAAGAGCGGTTGGCTTACGGCCAGAAAAAGCTGGACCAGATCATCGCCACCGACGCCGATTACTGCATCGCCCCCTGCCACAACTGCCACTCCCAGATTCACGAACTGGCGGAATATGCCCCCAAGCATTACGCCACCGTGCACCTGTGGACCATCATCTGCCTGGCAGCCGGGGTGCTGTGCCGCAACGAGCGGACCTATCTCCACGATGACCTCAAGGAAGTCAACATCCCCGAGTGGGACGAAACCGAGTTTATGTAAACCATATCAATAACTTTTCTGTATACCAGAAAAGGGCGGTGCCTGAAGGAGCCGCCCTTTTCTCTTTTGTGCAAACCGCGGTTGCCGCTAGCGGCCTTGCTGTTGTCTCTCTTGCACCGACTCGTGATGAGGCTTACTGCTGGTCCCCCAGCAACCGGTAAGTCTGCAGCGGTTCGCTGCGGCCTCGCAGCACCACCGGAGGGCAGGGTTCCAGGCGGAAATAAGGGGCGATTTCCTGATAGGTCTCCGGCCCGACAATAATATCGGCGTCCAGTTCCCGGGTCAGGCTCTCGAGCCGGGCGGCAATATTGACCACATCGCCGATGACGGTGAAGTCCATGTGCCGATGCGAGCCGATATTGCCGGCAATGACCTCCCCCGTGTTGATGCCGATGCCGATGCGGCGGATGAGGCACGTGTCAGTTTGCATTTCCTGCAAACGCCGATGCATGGCCAGGGCGCAGCGGGCCGCTTGCAGTGCCGGCTGGTCAATATCCAAAGGCGTCCCGAAAACAGCCATGATATTGTCCCCGATGAACTTGTCCAGGGTTCCCTCATGTTCAAAGACGATATCCACCATGGCCGAAAAAAAGTGATTGAGCATCTCCACCACGGTTTCCGGGACCAGTTTTTCCGACAGGCCGGTGAAACCCCAAATGTCCGCAAAGAGCACCGTCACCCGCTGGCGCTTCCCCCCCAACTTTAATAATTGGGGGTTTTTCAGGATTTCTTCACAGACGGTGGGGCTGACATAGCGGGCAATAGTTTCCCGGAGCAGATGTTTTTCCTGGTAAAGACGTAGCCGGCTGCGCAGGGAGGCCTCATGCCCGGCCTCTTCCTGGGCGATTTCCTGGAGCAGTCTCTTCAATTCCGGGTCATCCGTCTGGCTGCTCAGATCTAAATATGCCTTGCGAGCCTCCAGCTCGTGGGAAATGGCCAGCTCGATGGCCTGTATAAGGTCTATTTCTGCCATAGAAAATCCCTCCCTGAAGCTGAGCTAATTGTAATGACAAAGAGTTGTGCCGGCAACCACCAAATGGAAAACATACCTTGGGGTAGTTTTGGGAATTACAAGGCGTTAAAAAAAGAGGGGTGTTTTTAGGGCTGAGTTTTTTTAAGGGCACTGGAAAAAGGCGGCAGGGTTCAGAGCGTTTAAGTCTCAGGCAACTATGGCAGAGTTTTGCAATTTCTGGTCCCCGGGCTTAGCCCGGGAACCAGAACCTCATGGTTATTTCGGGAAATACGGCTTAATTTCCGCCAGCACCGTGGGGATGATATCCGACCAGCCGAAGGGCATGAAGTGAATCCCCTGGCACATGGGGGCGATGTCCTTCAGGAGGCGGATGCAGATCTCAGTGGCCTTGGCCTTGTACTGCTCCTTGGGAACCGAGGCCATCTCCTGAATCAAGGATTCGGGCACGTCGATGCCGGCCACGTTGTCATTAATGAATCTGCCCATCTGGGGGGACTTGATGACCACCAGGCCGAACATCACCGGCACCCCGAAGCCCTCGGTTTTCCGGGCAAATTCCTCATAGTGTCGGGGATCGTAAACGGGTTGGGTCTGGAAAAACTCGGCTCCCGCCTTCACCTTCTTTTCCATTTTCAGCAGATGTAAATCCAAGGGTTTGAAACTGGGGGTGGCCGCAGCCCCCAGGGCCAGGTTGGTGGCCTTGGTCAGCTGGTTGCCGGACATATCATGGCCCTCATTCAGTCCCCGGGCAATGTGCAGGAGTTGCACGGAATCGATGTCAAAGACCTGTTTGGCGGCCTTGTGGTCGCCGAATTTTATGTGGTCTCCGGTGAGGCATAGGACGTTATCGATGCCCAGGCTGCAGGCGCTGAGCAGGTCGGACTGGAGGGCCAGTCTATTGCGATCCCGGCAGGTCATCTGGAAAATGGGGTCCATGCCGTACTGTTTCAGGAGGACCGAACCGGCCAGGGGACCCAGGCGCATTACCGCGCTCTGATTGTCGGTGATATTCACCGCATCCACGTAGTCCTTGATATTCAGGGCCTCCTGGAGAAATTCAGGGGGCGGGCCGCCATTCAGACGGACGCAGCCTTTCACGGGACCCACTTCGCTGGTAATGACGGATTTTTTCTGGCGGAACAGTTCGGTGAGTTTCATGTGACTCTGCCCTCCTTAATATACAGGGTCCGGGGCCTGGCAGCCTTGCTATAGTCTTTGGGTCCCATGTACCTTTTAAGTTTATCCAGTTCGCCCAGGGCCTGCATCCGGTTGTAGATGAGGATCCAGGCGCAGTCCCGGGACAGGTCGGCCTCGCACTTGCCGTCCTGGGCGCCGCCACAGGGACCTTCCAGGAGGCCTTTGGCGCATTTGGTCACCGGGCAGATGCCGCCGGTTTCATTCAGGATGCACTGGCCACACTCCTGGCACTGTTCCAGGGCCAGGGTGCCGGGCACCAGGGTATCCATATGGCCCACGGAGTCCAGGCCGGTCTTCACGGGGATGGTCAGGCCGTAGACCTCGGTGAGATGCCGGGTAATCTGGACCGCGCCGCCGCAGCCCAGAACCAGGACCGCGTCAGCCTCCTGGAGCTTGTCCTGCACCGGCTTGAGCACCGGATCAGCCTTGGCCACGTTACAGGTGCGTTCCGGGGTGACCTCCAGGATGACTTGTTTGCCTTGGGCCTCTAAATCCTTGGACAGGGCCGCCACTTCGTCGGTGCCCCCGGTGAGGCAGACCTTGGCGCAGCCATCGCAGCCCACCAGGGCCACTTTGTCATGTCCTTCTAAAGCCTGCAGAATTTCTGTCATCGGCTTTTTGGTGGTTCCGATCATGAGTTATTTCCTCACTATTTGAGTTTAATTGTTGTGAAAAGACGCGGCACCGCCCACCCAGGACGGGCCGTTTTTTCGGGTGGTCCAGGTTTTTGGCCTCAAGCCGAAAACGTGCGGCCGCCAAAAGAGAGGAGCAGGTCTTAAACCCATGATTGAAACGGGCACCGCCCACCACCATAAAACAAAAACAGCTATTTTGCAAAAGCCTCCAAGGTTAAACTATACTCTTGAAGTTGACCGGGGTCAAGGTTTAAATGAGCATAAGATCATTTCAGGCCGATCTTCAGGGGCACCTCTCCAAGTCTGACGCATCCGGATTATAAGATTTTACCCGAACATGAGCCATTCCGGCTTGAAGATGAGGAGCAGGCCCACGGCCAGCATGGCCAGACCGCCCAGGAGATGGGAAAAGCGACTGAATTTTCCGGTCAGGCCGGTGAGCTGCAGGGTGGTCATGGCCACGCCGAAAACAATGAGGTCATCCAGCATGAAGACAAAGATATAGAGGAGGATATACAGGTAATACTGCCAGGTGGGCAGGTCGTTCAGGGTCAGGACCTGGAGATAGACCACCGGCAGGCTGGCGGAGCAGATCAACTCCACCAGGTTCACCATGAAGGCCAGCAGGATGATGCCGCTTAGGGCCAGCCAGAGGTATTGCTGTTGGGTGATTTGTTTTAATTTCTCGAAGACCTTTTGGCGACGGCGGCTGCTGGCGACCTTGCAGATGCCGGGCTGATTCAGGAAGTATTCCCGCAGGTTATAAAATCCCGCCATGAGCGCCACGATCCCCACCAGCAGGCGTACCCAGAAGATGAGCCCGAGAAACATCAGAAGGTTGAGCCAGGCTACCATGAAAAGGAAATAGATGCCGGCGGACGCCACAATGAAGGCGCTGCCCAGCAGCCACATCCGGCGGCGGTCTTCCATCCCCAGGAGCAGGCCGATGAGAAAGACTAAAACCCACATGGCGCAGGGGTTAAAGCCGTCCACAGCCCCCATCATAATAGTGAACAGCGGCAGGGAGACGTCCCGGGTGCGGATTTCCCCGAAAACGGGCAGGGTTATGGTGGTCGGGACGGCCGGCTCCACCGCCGGGGGCGGTTCAGTCCGGGCATTGGCCAGATTACCCACCACGTCCACGCAGGGACCGGCCAGGCACTTTTCCACGGCGGCGGTGATGGCGGCCCCGGTGGTCTCTTCACCCAGCCAGCCGAGGAAAGTCTGCTCGCCGATGACCGTGAAGGGCACCCCGGCCACCTGAACATTCAACTTTTGGGCCACCAGCCTC
>VGSX01000294.1 GCA_016874895.1 Deltaproteobacteria bacterium | reverse complement strand
CTTACTCCGACCTGGTCAGATATAAAAAGCGGCCAGCCCTGGTGGTCCAGGACGAAACCGTGGAGACCGGGTTGAGTCAAAGGGTGGTGGTCCAAATTACCTCCAACCTGGAACGCACCGGAGAAACTAGGGTGCTGGTCAAGAAAGACAGTCCCGAAGGATTGGCTATGGGGATTCTTTCCGATTCCGTCATTGTTGCCGATCATCTGGCTACGGTCCTCCCCAGGGAAATCGATAAGGTGATCGGCCGTTGTAACTGCATGCCAGAGGTTGAAGCCGCTTTACGTCGGGTGCTCGGCCTCTGATTCTTACCCCTCATCGCCGTACCCCTTCCATCCGCCTCAGCCATTCCCGATGGCTTCGAAGTCTGGGATTAAACTCTTTCACTGCTATCCCCATCTGAGCTTTTAGCCAGGCCGCCACCACCTGGCGGTGACAAAATTCTCCGGGCGGCTCCCAGCAAAGGAGCACAACGTCGTCGCCCCCCAAATCCCTGAGTACCTGCCCGGCGGCCAGTCGACCTAAAACCTGGGTCCGGTAGAGCGTGATGAACTGCTGAGGATCAGTGATTTTCACCAGCGCCCAGGAAGGGGCCAGAGGACGGTAAACCCGTCCCCGCCAACCTCGGGGCAACCCCCGAGAGATAGCCACGGCCTGGGGCAGGTGCCCGGCGATCTTGAAGTTGCTGGTGAAAATCATGGCAGCAGACCCTCTTTTCCTCCTCAAACAGGACTCGGGAAAGCTTCATTCTGCCCCCTGGACCACCGCAGGTGGGCTATCTCTTTCCCCTGCCGGAAATAGTTCCAGGCCTTGAAGGCCAGGGCGATGACCTCGTAATCCGGCAGCTTGGCCTTGCTGGACCGCATCCTAATGAGGCGCTCCCTGAGCCAATAGATGGGGCTGGTCTTGGTCAGGTGCTCCCCGGTTTCAAACACCTCGAAGAAGCGGTCCGCGTCCTGCTGGTCGAGCCGGGAAAAGACGTAATGGCAGAAAGCGCCCATGCTGGGCGGAACCAGGTGCTTCACCTTTTTCCCGAAGGGCACGCTGTATTCGATATGCCGGTGCTCCTCCAACAGGTCGTAGAGGACCAGGTTGTTGGGGCGGGGCAAAAACCGGTGCAGGGCCTGGTTCAGGTATTTCCAGAGATAATACACCGCCGCGCCCACCACCTTGTGGTCCCGGTAGTTGAGCAGCGCGGCGATATCGCTGGTGGAGCGCTTCCGGCCCATGTCCAGGGTCTTGAAGACCGCGTTGTCCACCCCGTAGACCACCAGGGTTGTGATGGCCACCCCCGACATGGCACAAGCCCACATCCGGTGCTGGCCGTCGATGAGGTTGCCCTCCTTGTCGAAGATGATGGGCTCGCCGTTCAGCAGCCACTCGCCCTTCTTCATGGTCTCGGCCAGCCGGTTGACATGCACCTGGGACAGGGGCCGGTTCGCCGCCTTGTACTTTTCCAGGATTTCCAGGGCGTGCTCCGGCGTTATGGTGATGGTTTCGGCGCTCACTTCCTCGGCGCCTTTGAAATTGCGAAACGGTATCACGGCCATCTATTCCTCCTCTTTTTTCAAATCCACCTTACTCTCGGCGTCGCCTCCTGGCTCAGACCCAGCACCAGGAAGTGCAGAGCCTTGATTCCGTGGGTGTCTGCCTCCAGCGGCCTGGTTTTCCCTTCCGGCTGGTGGTATTTCAGAAACTCCGGGATAGTGTTTTTGCATTCCCTGGCGATGGTAATGCCGCCGGGCCTTCCCTCCCGGGTGTTGGCCAGGCGCTGCTTGATCAGGTTCCGGGCCAGGTCCTGCTCCTTGGGCGCGGCCTTCGCCGTCAGCCGGGCTTTCCGCATGCGGGCAATGAACTCGGGCTCTCCGGGGTCGCAGAAAAACCTCCTGATCTTCAACTCCTCCCGCCACTCCCTGGCCACCGCCAGGAACTCGTCCAGGTAAAGCTCCTTGCGGTAAAGCTCCCGGAAAATCTTGATGTGGTCTTGCGGTGCCGGGGCGTATTCGGCCACCAGGATGACCGTGGGCTGAAGCAATCCCCACTTGACCCCCGCATAGACCCTGGGCTCAGGCTTCGATTTCGGCTTCTCGGACATCCTTCAGGCTCCGGTAGTAGTCCAGGTTCGAGAGTACCCAGCGGCCCAGGCTGTCTTTCCTGGCCGCGGCGATCTTCCCCTCCCGGAGATAGCGGGCGCAGGTCTTCCAGTGCAGCCCGAGAAATTCGGCAATGTCGTGGATGCCCACGTAGAACTCCAGCTTCAAGTCCATCACCTAAAGCCTCCGGTCCACAGCTCTGATAGTGATCTCCACCCTCGGGTCAGGACTGACTCCCATGATTCGGGAGCCGTCCCAGGATTCGATCTCCCGGTCGTCCACAATCACCCCGGCCTTCTCCAGGATGTCGGCAGTGGCCGCCATGAGGTTATTCAGGTCCGGCCGGCGCTTGTCCTTGAGCCAGTAGTGCACGGTCACCACCACCGGCCCCTTAAACTCCGCACGGGGGCAAGCGAGCAATGCTTTCAGGGCCATCTTCTCGTAGGCCCGGTAGGCCTTGGACTGGAGGACCACCGGCTTGCCGTTGACGCAGCGGGCCACCTGGGAGTTCTTCTTGGTGGCCGGCTGGCCGGGAATTAACAATCGGGCTTCCATTTTGCTTACTTACCCAAAGCGTCGATGATCAGGTCGCATTCCCGGTTGCGTTTTTCCAGTTCCAGGATGTACTTGACGCCGTTGGCCGCGCTCCAGGCCGGTTCCCAGACGCCTGGCTCCCCGCTCTTGGGGTGGGCCAGGGCCTCGGCCTTCCGTGGTCCCGGCTGCGGCCAGGCCGGTTTACTCAGACTTGGCTTTGTCGCCGAACACCCGGTTGATAAGGTCAGCCACAGCAGCAGCGTCGCCAGTGTCACCGGCTTTCTCCACCTGCTCAATTTTCGGCGCATATTCCGTCTCCACTTTCTGGATTTCCACCTGGGTTTCTGCGACCCGGGCCCGGGCCTCCGCCTTCTCGGCCCGGCGGCGCAACCAGGCCGTCCGGAACCACAAGGCCAGGACCCCCAAGGCGCCGGCCAGGACGGCTCCGACTTTTGAAAACAGCAGACTCAGCAGCCAGTCCATCTCATCCCTCCTTAATCCGCCAACCGCCGTTTGATTCTTTGCCGCATCCTGGCCGTCTTGACGATCCCGGCCACGGCATCTGCCAGCCCCACGATCAAGGCGAAGGACAGGACCGCGGCGATCAGACCCCAGCCGGCAGCAAACGCGCTTTTAAATGCTTCGAACATCACGTCCTCCTGTCTGCTAACCCTGCCAGCGCCGGTCTTTGCCCCGCAGGATCAGGGTCGGTCCCATGCCGGCGATCCGGGAAGCCAGGCGGTCGCCATGCCCCAGGTAGTGCACCGCCAGCTCTTCCAGAGTCAGGTTACTGGTGATCAAGGTGTCCAGGCATTCCCCGTAGCGCCGGTCCAGCAGGTCATAGAGGGTTTGGAGCACGAAGTCGCTCACCTTCTCGGCCCCCAGGTCGTCCAGCACCAGGAAGGGGACCCGGGCGCCGTAGTAGTCCAGCAACCGCTTTTCCGAGTCGCCGCTGCGGTCATCGAAGGAATCCCGGATCGACTTCAGCAGGTCCACGGTCCGCAGGAACCGGCAGTGTTCTTCCCCATGGGCCAGGAGGTCCTCCCGGAGATAGGCCACCGCTAAGTGGGTCTTC
This sequence comes from Deltaproteobacteria bacterium, assembly GCA_016874895.1. GTDB lineage: Bacteria > Desulfobacterota > Desulfobaccia > Desulfobaccales > Desulfobaccaceae > Desulfobacca. Next base: position 817 of record VGSX01000294.1, on the reverse strand, counting down.
CCAATCCCCGGCGGGCCGGTGATGAAAGCCGGGCGGCGGTCCGGGACTTTGCCCCGGTAATTGTCGAGCGAGCAGCCCAGGTAGCGTTTGCTCACCCCGGCCCGGCCCATGAGTGTCTCGATGTTCTCCCTGCGATACCGGGCCTTGGCCAGAGCCCGCTCTTTTTCTTTCGCCTTTTCCGCCTCATCCCGCTTCCTTTGGCAATTTTCACAACAGGGGCCCCGCCTGATAAGGCTGCCGGTTAAGGGGCTCACCATGGTCTCGACCGCAAATTCGCCACAGTCTGGACAACGGGCCCGGCCTTCGTCATCCACTTCCATCTCAGTCCGGATCGGGGACTTCGACGACGTACTGGTCCCGCCGCTGGTCATAGCCCCGGGGCGTCCGTGGCCCCGATGCCCCCGGCCTTGCTCCGCGTCCGTTGCCCCGGTTGTCGAAGTCGCGGTCATAATTGCCCTCCAGCACTTTCAGGCAGTTGGTGTCGTTTTTCATCAGGAAGTCGAAGGTCAGCCAGGCCTTGTTCAGCGCCTTGGCCTTCTCGAAGAGCCTTTTCCACCAATCTGGATCTCCCTGCTTGCGCAGGCGCAGGCCAGCCTTTTTCCGGCGGTCATCGGTGAGCTCCGACACCTTGGGCCGGCAGCCCAGGTCGTTCCATAGCTTCATTAAACCGGCAGGCTTTAACTGGGATGAAGGAGAAGCGGCAGGGGGGTCATCGGCCTCGCCGATGACACAGGCGCTAGCCTGTATATTCTCTTCCCTTCCCTTAACTTCTCTTAACTTAACTTCGTCCGGAGTACTCAGTGAGCCCTCATTGAGT
>VGSX01000293.1 GCA_016874895.1 Deltaproteobacteria bacterium | reverse complement strand
CTCAGTTTCAGACCCGGAGCCGATAAAGACCTTAACACTCATGGCGGCTGCCCAGACGGGTAAGGATTAGCTCCAACAGTTCTCCCGCCTCCTCGTCTGAAAAAGGTGAGGCTTTTTCACTCTCCGATCCCAAAGCCTGTATGTGTCCCAGAATATAAGACCTGATTACCTCTTGCCGTTCTATACCCCGTTGAATCGTTGCAGCCTGGAATTCCAGGGGCTCGCCCAGGTCTGAAATAATTTTTCGATAAATGGCCAGCCCCAGGAAAGAACGAATCCCGGCCGTTGGCTCAGGGCACCTTACCCCTGCAGTAACGCCGGTTTGATGAGAATTTCCCTCAGCCCCAAAAAACCCCCGGAAATGCTCGATGAGGGCGGCCCTGGCCACGGCCTCCCCCAGCCTGGCCCCGGCACCGGCCAGTCTGTCCAGTAGGGCCGGGATAATTTCGGGTAGGGTTGGCCTGGCTGACAGGTTCACTCCCTGCCGGGCTAAAGCCGTCTCCCAACCGGATTGCTCCCAGTCGCGGTAAAAACCGCTCAAATGGCCTGCGGTCCGGGTTACATCCGCCATTATGGGTTCACCCTGGCCTCTCTCCTGTGTGCCCGAAGACTCCCGCAGGGCTGCGATATAGCGGGCCACGACCTCCCCCACCCGGGGGGCTGAGGCCTCTTGTCCCGCCGCAAACCGGGAAGCGAAAGATTTGGCATTCCGCCAGAGCCTTCCCACAGGGGCCTTGCGCGCCGCCGAAGTACCCATGGCCTTTCCTCCTTATTTGCGCCTCTCGTCTCTCCCCGCGGCCAGATTTTTCAGCCGGGTATAGCGCTCCCAGGAAAACTCCGGCCAGCAGGGAAAAAGGGAATTGTTGTGGTAGAGTGGGTCCGCGGCCAGGTCATAGCGGGAGACCTTGACCGCCTCGTCCCACAGGGCCGTCTGCGGGATCGGGGAATACTGGGCCAGCACCGGGGTGGCCCTAAGGCGGCGTACCTGTCGGATGGACTCCGCCACTTCCTCGTCTTCCTGGTGCGGCAGGCCCATGAGCAGATAGACCCCCAGATCTTCGGGCTTAAAGCCCGCCTCACGCAGGGCTGCCAATGCCTTCTCGAGGTCGCCGGCCTGGATTTTCCGATCCCGGCGGTCCGCCCCGGTGGCAGTGGTCTCCAGACCCAGACGCAGGGTGGCGAAGTTGGCCCGTTTGAGCCACCCGGCCAAACGCCGGTCAATGAGGCTCACATGAAGACCGTTGGGCGTGTGAAATCGGAGGGGCAACTCCAGACGGACTACTCCTTCCAGGACCGGTAATAAGTGATCATCTGCCCCATAAAGGAGGGCGTCATCATAAAAGGCGACATCGGTCACCCCGAACCTTTTATGCCAGTACCTCAGTTCGGCGATGACGTTGTCCGGTTGCCGCCGCCGGAAGCGGGACACCAGCAGTCGCGAAGCGCAATAGTCACAGGACAGCGGGCAGCCCCGAGAAGTCACCAGGGGCAGCATCCGGCGGTCCGCAAGCAGGTCCCAGGCCGGATAGGGCAAAGTATCCAGGTCGGGCAATTCAAGGGGCGGCGCTTTTAGGCCAATGAGGTCGCTCAGGAGCGACAGAAGGCCTTCCTCCCCGGGGCCGGTGTGGACATAATCGGCGCCGCTGTAGTTTCGGGCGTGCTCCGGGCAGAGGGTGGCATAAATGCCCCCCAGGATAACGGGTGCGTTCGGGAAATGCTGCCGGACCAGGGCAATGCCGGCCTGCACCCCGGGATACCAGTAGGTCATCAGAGAGGTCACCAGCACAGCATCCGGACTGCGGGGCTGCCGGGCCAAACCGTCCTGCACCTGGGCCATACTGAGACCATAACGGCTATAGCGCCGGGGCAGACCCTGGAGGGGCAGGGGCGTGGGAAGAGATTCCTTGGGCCAGCGACCTCTAGGACCGCGGCTGCCAGGTGGGCGGCTGGCACAGTCAAGCACAGCCACCTGAAAGCCCACGCTTCGCAACAAGCCGGCCAGATAGAGCAGACCCAAAGGCCTGGCAAAAAAATCGTGGGCCGCAAAATCATAGACCCAGGGATTTAGGCATAAGATAAAAGGACCGGTCCGCCCCATCAGCATCTCTTTTCCTTGCCAATCTGATAAAAATGGCAGGCGTTCAGCTCTCAGGAAAAAACCTGGCCAATATTAGGAAAATGTAGGCGTTCAGCTATCAGCATTCAGCTTTCAGCAAAAACAAGGAGTTAGGCAAACTAATTGATAAACCAGCATCCTGCCATCTTGGAATAACTATCTGAATTTAAATCATTAGCTGACGGCTGTGAGCTGACCGCTGAACGCTTACAGGAAAATATATCGGTCAGGGGCCAGTTGCTGCCAAAATAGCCTTTGAGCCAAGATTCCATTAACTCCCTCGCCCTTCGCTGGCGGGGGGCGAGGCTCGGGGTGAGGGAGGCAAGGATATTCTCATAGTTCCCGGATGACTGGTAAGTCATGAAAATGAGAAAAATTATATGAAAAATTCTGCCAGCCCGTCCCTAAAGCTTGCACCACCATATTATCATGAATTCCTTCTAAAATTAAGATAGATATCAGCGGCGTCCGGATAATATTTTGCATGGATCATGAAGCCATATGCGCTTCTGGCAATGAAATGAGCTGCAACAGGGGGATGATCATCAACAAGCCAACCCCCTCCGCCAACCCCAAAGCCACCAATAAAACCAGGGATACCACCGCCCGACCTCGGGCCTAGCGGCAGACAGCTGCCCTATAAGACCTAAAAAGGGAAGGGAAGCCTGTCAAAGCTTAGCAGGATGCAGTGCCCAGCAGTTCTCTCGTGATGATTTATCTATCCGATATAACAAGTTTATTTTTCTGCAGTAGAGGGTGAACTTGGGGCGAGATAATGCTTGAGATTAAGTGTTTTTTATGATATGCGAACGGCCATGGATAAGATTGTCATTGCCGGCGGCATTCCCTTAAAGGGCGAGGTGAGCATCAGCGGGGCCAAGAACGCCGCCTTGCCCATCCTGGCGGCGGCTTTGCTGGCCCCGGCCCAACACACCTTGCACAACGTTCCCAACCTGGCTGATATCCGCACCGCCAAAAGACTGCTGGAAAATCTGGGAGCCCGCTTCGCGGACGGCCCTGACGGCCTGTCGGTGGACACCAGGGACCTGACCTCCTGGGAAGCGCCCTATGATCTGGTGAAGACCATGCGGGCCGCGGTGCTGGTCTTGGGGCCGCTGGTGGCCCGGTTGGGCCGTGCCAGGGTGTCACTGCCCGGGGGCTGCGCCATCGGGGCCCGCCCCATCAACCTGCATTTAAAAGGGTTGGAGGAAATGGGGGTGAAAATCACCCTGCAGCACGGTTACGTGGAGGCCGCGGTCAAACGCCTGGAGGGAGCCGAGATCATCTTAGACTTCCCCACGGTCACCGGCACGGAAAACCTGCTCATGGCGGCAACCCTGGCCCGGGGCCGGACCGTGATCAAAAACGCCGCCCAGGAGCCGGAGGTGGCGGATCTGGCCAGATTCCTGCAGGCCATGGGCGCCGATATCCAGGGCATCGGTTCGGATGTCCTCACGGTTCACGGTGTTAAACAACTCCAGTCGGCCAGATATCGGATCATGCCGGACCGCATCGAGGCCGGCACTTATCTGGCCGCGGCCGCCATCACCCGGGGGGAGGTAACCATCCGCCAGGCCCCGGTGGAACACCTAACCGCGGTTATCGACAAGTTCATCGAAGCCGGGCTGCGCCTGAAGGTTGATCAGGACATCATCAGCGTCAGGCCCGGGGGCAGTTTAACCGGGGTGGACCTCAAAACCATGCCGTATCCGGGCTTCCCCACTGACATGCAGGCCCAGTTCATGGCCGCCATGGCCCTGGCCCGGGGGGTCAGCGTTATCACCGAATCCATTTTTGAGAAGCGCTTCATGCATATCAGCGAGTTGCGGCGACTGGGGGCCGACATCGTGGTGTCCGGCAACCAGGCCGTGGTCCGGGGGGTCAAATCGCTCCAGGGGGCCCCGGTCATGGCCACCGATCTGCGGGCCAGTGCCTCCCTTATCCTGGCCGGCCTGGGGGCCCAGGGCCAGACCGAGGTGCACCGGGTCTATCATCTGGACCGGGGCTATGAGAGGATAGAAAACAAACTATCCGCCCTGGGAGCGACCATCTGGCGGGAAAAAGCCTGAGCGGGCCCCCGGCGGCGAGGGGAGCCTTTAAGCCTCAGGGCATCAACTCGGTGAAATAATGCAGTACCGGAAACCGGCGGGAGGTCTCGGCCTCAGCCTGGGAGCTGGATATTGCCTTGAAAAAGACATACCTGATGCCATAATCCCGGGCTGCCTGCAGGACCTCCCGGTTATCGTCCACCAGCAGGGTGCGCTGCGGCTCGAAACCGATCAGAGCTTCCAAAGTTTCCCAGAACCGGCGCAGCTCCTTGGGCGCGCCCAGGTCAAAGGAAGAAACCACCCGATGGAAGTAGCCCAAGAGACCCACCTGATTCATTTTCAGGTCCAGGGTCTTATAATGGGCATT
>VGSX01000292.1 GCA_016874895.1 Deltaproteobacteria bacterium | reverse complement strand
ACTGGCGACAGGACCTTCATAATAACAGTCTTCACAGACCAACCGCCCTAAATGCTCCCTTTCTTCTCCAGGTCCGATGGTGGAACCGCAGCCATGACACTTCATAAAATCTCCTCCTTGGGTTCAGGAACCCTGAATCTTCCCCTTCTGTTAAAAAAAAAAGACCCTGGCGATCAAGCCCTGCCGGGCGTGTGACCTTCATGGTCTTGGTTTGCTTACGCTGAAGCGCCGCTCAGACGACGTTATGGTGGATCAGGAGAAACTCGGAATTATCCACGATGTCGAAATGGTGTTCATACAAGGCCTTGAATCTCAGAGCCATGCCTGGTCCCAGTTCGTGGGACTTTCCCCTGACGGTCACCCTGACCTTTCCTGAGAGCACCAGGCATATCTCCGCAGTGTTTTCGTGTAGCCGCATATCTGAGTCCTTCCGCACCCCGGCAACAGCCCGGATGTGATATGCTTCGAAATGGGGAAACCAGATATGGGTCCCGGCAAAGCCATCGGCTTGAAAGACCTTGGTGGTGGCTTCTTCACAATGCGCCACCTCGGCCAACCGGATCAATTCGCTGGACGTCAGCTGGAACACCCTGCTCAGGGCCTCTATGGTCTCAATGGTTGGGTTGCTGTCGCCTCCTTCAAGTTTGGCGATGGTGGCCCGAGTTAAGTTCGCCCTTCTGGCCAATTCTTCGGCTGTGATGCCCCACTTCGTGCGGAGAGTGCGGATGATGGAAAAGTCGAACTTATTCATGTGTGCTCCTTAATCAGGTACATAATGTCTACTATAATATTCAATTTGTCAAGTATAAAATATATTGCCTTGATATCCAGAAAATCATAAAGTTACAGACTAAGAACTCCAACCTTTGGGCCGGGCGCCGCTTATACCGTCTGTGAACTCGGTTAGGCCTCGAAATTATAACCCTACGCTGATTACCGGAAGCATATGGATATCCCGATACGCCAATCATTCCGGATTGACGGAGAATCCATTGAGTTAATCGTCAAAATCGGCGGGAGGGTAGTTGGGGGCCTTGTTGCTGTCTGGACGGGCAAGAACGAAATGGAGTTGCGCCACCTGGCAGTGGCCGCCGACAGCCAGAAGAAGCGGCTCGGTCAGAGCTTGGTTATCCGCCTGCAGGAAATTGCCGTTTTACGAGGCTGCCGAAGAATTCACACCATTGCCCGCAATACCTCGGTGGCATTCTTCCGGAATCTCGGCTTTACGACTGTCCCCGGAGTTTCACCGACACATCCGATCTTCCAGAGGCACGGCATCACCTTTACACTGATGGCAAAAGAGCTATAATAATCCGCTTTCGCTGAGGAATTCCCGCTGGCGCTTCACTCCCGGCGGAAATACCGGCTGGGATCGCTCCTGCCGGTGGCAGAAGCCGCCTGACTTGACTTTACAGGTTTAGCAGTTATTATCTATAATTAAAGACAACCTGCTAATATCTTTATCCTAATTACAAGCGAGGCGGGCAATGCCGGAGGCCCAATGCCAAAAATGCGGCGCCGAATTCTGGCGGGAACAGAACGAAGCGTGGAATAAGCTCTGTTACCCCTGCTGGCGGGATAAGCAGGAGCAGGAAAAACAGGAACAGAGCCAAGTGGCCGCGCTGCGCCGTTCCCTCAGCCGCCTGGAAGATACCCTGGAAGAAAGGGAAAGCCTCATCGCTTCCCTGGATCAACTGATTGAGTATCAAGAACAGGTCATTGCCGACCTCAAGGCGCGGCTGGCTGGGACTGCTCCAGCAGCACAGCCGCTTCCTGCTCCTGGCCTGCCATCCCGACCGCAACCCGGGCCACACCGAAACGGCCACCGCCGTCACCCAGGCCCTACTGACCTTGCGAAAGCAACTGGCCGGACGGCAGGCCAAAGTACAGCCAGCCCGCTAATTGCTCCCTAAATCAAAACGGGAACCCCTGTTGTCCAGGGACTCCCGTTCTTGGGGTAAACCCAACAATTGTACTGCCAGGGATCATTTGTAATTGGGGTTACCCGAGATAGGTGAGGGCAAGTTCAGGCCGCTACGACCGCTGCAACCAGCTTAGCGTGCTTTATTTTCCGTTTTCTGAGACGACCCCTTATTGGTGAGTTGTATCGGGGAGCCGCTGCCCTTATAGAGGTAGATCTCATAATCGTGTCCATCATATCTCTGCCAAACCACCCAGCCGTTGTCGTTGATTTGGGGATAAAAATCGCCGTAACTGTTATTGGTGAGCTGTTTAGTGACAAACCCGGCTTCCACAGGTTGGACGAACGTCAGCAATGCGGTTGCCATGGCCAGGAGGACTATCACGCCAAAACGTTTAGAGAAAATGGATGCTTGCATAGCTATCGCCCTTTCATCACTACGCCCGCAGAGACACCTTGACTTCGCCTGACTTTTTAGTAATAATAACCACATGAAAGCCATCGCCTTCGACACCCTGGAGTTCGCCAAGCGCCTGCGGGCCGCCGACTTCACCGAGAAGCAGGCGGAAACCCTGGCTGCGGCGGTGGCGGAGATTGTGGAAAGCCGCCTGGCCACCAAGGAAGACCTGGCGCGGCTGCAGCATACCCTGGAAGAGAAAATTGCGCGGCTTCAACACGACCTGGAAGAAAAAATTACCCTGACGGAACTGCGCCTCAAACACGACCTCACCCTGCGTCTCGGCGGCATGCTGGCCGCAGCCGTGGCCATCGTCGCCGCCCTCGTCAAGTTGCTCTAACGAGCCCACTCTCCGGAATAGGAATAACCCCAACATACGTGCCACCAGCCGCAAATCATAGGACTGGCCAAAGCCTCTAGGCGGATTCCGACCTCCATAATCAGGGGATCCCCCAACATCTTTACCATCAGCCGCCAACAGTAACAAACCAGGACTCAAACAGCCTGCTCAAGGGGAATCCGAGCTTTCAGGACCACCAGCGGGGGCATTTGAACAGAAACTTACGGTTTCACCTTGGTGGAGCTAATCCAAACCGTAATTTTCTGCACGAAATTCACCTGCCTGAAATGAAATTGCGTCTCCAGAACCGCCCAAGGCTCCACCGCCGGACAAGTTTATATCCGAACATTAGGGGTAACCCCAACATATACGCGACCCAGATGATCTATCTCAAGCTAATTTTACCTTTTCGAGGGGTTGGGCAACATCTGCCTACTTGGACAATATCGATTCTATGGTAGACATGATGGACGGGCGTCTGGCCGGGGCTGAAAATCCCTGGGGCTTGGGAAAAGCCCTAAGCGGGCCTCTGGGCACGTTATGGAGTTTCGGGGTGGGAACCGTTTGTTTGATCTATGAGGTCCAGGAGGCCGCCAGGCGCATCATAGTCCTGCGCCTGGGGAAGCAAGGGGAGAGCTGACATGACGCCACCGGGGCAGCCTGCCGCAGCAAGCCCAGCCCTCCTGAAAGCCGCCTACCTGTTGCAAAGTCTGTTGCCGGCAGTTTTGCTCCCTGAATGCTAAGCTCTCCCAGCGTATGCCTCCAAAAAACAGAGTTTCCCTGATTTCAAGGAGTAGTTTGCGCCAAAACGGGTTAAATCATGTAAAGAAAACGCCATCACATAAATTAGTTACGGTAAAGTCTCTTTGGCCATGGTGGCGGGCAAAAACACCACTTAATGAACGCCGGCTGAATTTAAAATAGCCCGTTTCCGGATGAAAATTTTCTACTAAATAACCCCTTTACCTCTGATTTTATGCTTAAAATTGCCAGCGCAACCCGGCGTTGAGGTAGTGAGCCGTGGTGTGCTGTCGCCCCACTTCGGCGTTGTAGCTGGCCTGCAGGAAGAGGTTGTCCCGGCACTGGACAACCAGGCTGGCCCCGAGCACCGCGAAATTGCGGGCCGGGTCGTTGGTCTGGAACGTGAAGGCACCGCCGCTTTGACTGAGACGGGCGTTCAGGTTGCGGCTGGAGTTGGCAAATTCATGCTGATAAAAGGCCGAAAATTCTGGGGTAATACGGGTCTGGCCACTTTTCCAGGGATACGCCAAACGGGCGCCCAAGCCGGTCTGAACCGAGTCAGCGGTCTGGGCTCCTACCCGTAGATCCAGGGCGCTGGCGCCTGTCTCAGTATAGGCCGGCAGCCAGACCTTGGTATAAAACAGGTTGGCGGCCGGGGTGAACCTCAAACCGGACAGCTTGAGATCATAACCGCTCTCCCAGGCCATATTGAGCTGGTTGCCAGTAAATGAACTCGCGGCGGTGCGCTGGATGGCCCCAAAAGCCACCGAACGCTTCAGGTCATACAGGTTCAGAGTATATCCCACAGAGCCGGTGAGGTAAAAGTTGCCGGGATGATATAACCCATAGACATAAAAGGGGATACTGTTCACCGTAGCATCGCCGCGGTCATTTTTAAAACTGCTGTCGGTATGGTAATAGCCCGTGCCAAACCCCAGGATCAGGTCCGGGCGGAAGCGGTAGTCGATGCCGCTGGTAAAGCCAACGGTGGCATAGGTGTAACCGGTCTGGCGGGAAGTGGTGTCCTGGCTTCCCAGAGTCCCCACAAAGTTGGCAAACAGGCCCCAGGGCTGCGACTGGGCGGTCCGGGCGCGGCCGGTGAACAGGTCG
>VGSX01000291.1 GCA_016874895.1 Deltaproteobacteria bacterium | reverse complement strand
TACCTCTTTCCGCCTGGCCCGGGAACGCAGCAGGTTAAGGCAGTGGTTGGCGGTAATCCGGTTAAGCCAGGCTGCCACGGTGCTGCTGGGGACAAACCGCTGGGCGTTCAGGTAGGCCTTGAGGAAAACCTCCTGGGACGCGTCCTCGGCTTCCTGGGGCTGGCGGAGGAGCCGCAGGGCCAACCGGTAGACCCGGTCCTGGTGACGCGCCATCAACTCCGCCATAGCCCCATGATCGCCCCGGCTCAACCGGCGCAACAGGGCATAATCCAGATCAACGGCATTCATGCTGACCTATTGGCAATTCCTGGATGGAATTACACCACTCATCCAAGGTTCCCGTCTGGCAGACTTTCCACCTGCGCTGCGGCGTCGGCATCGGCAAAAATGACGGCCTGGTCCCGGCGAACTCTCCCCGCCGGGATAGTCCTGTCGCCCTGAAAGAGGCGTCGCAGCATCTCTGACCTGTCACTCCCGGTCACCAGCCACAGGAGGTTGCGGCTGCGGTTGATGATGGGATAGGTTAAGGTCATCCGGCGTCGTCCCTGGTAGACCCCGGTGAGGGCCACGTCGGCCTGGTGAATGTCTATGACCGGGTCTCCGGGCACCAGGGAGGCGGTGTGGCCGTCTGCGCCCAGACCCAGGTGGATGAGATCCAGCACCGGCGGCGTACCGGCCAGGTGACGAAGAGTATGGGCGTAATTAACCGCGGCCAGGGGGAGGTCCTCTGACTCCACGGGCATGGCGTATATCTGGTGGTCAGGCAGCCGGGTCTGGGCCAACAGGCTTTCCTGCAAGTGAGTGAGGTTCCGGTGGGGGTGTCCCCGGGGCGCCAGGCGCTCGTCCACCTGGACTACGTGCACACTTTCCCAGGGGAGCTCGCAGCCGGCCAGGAGGCGCAGCATGAGCCAGGGTGTACGGCCGCCGCTGACGGCCAGAATGAAACGGCCCCGATGCCTCACCGCTTTTTCAGCCAAACCGGCAATATGCGTTGCGGCCTCCCGGGCTACCGCCTCGGCATCCTGCAGCACCTTCAGGCGCATCGGTTTTTCTATCAAGGGGAAAAAACCTCAACGAATTTCCGAACAGTTCTATTTGTCCTGAATTGCTCAGAGATTTTCACATGTCATTGTATAGAATGGCAATGGTTTTGTCATCATGAGCCTCACATTATGAATCGAGAGTGCCACTCCACACAAGTCGATAACTCAGTTACTTCTTGATATATTTCAGTTAAATGTGAATTCGCTATAAGACCGCAACGGCGGCAGGATGCGGGGGCCCGCCGCCCCATAATCGGAGCGACGACCCTTAGGAGGCGGAACCGGTCTGGTTTATGGACGGAGGTTGCTCGACCGGAGGTTTTTCTTTAAGGCGCTGGCCGCAGGCGGGGCAGAAGACAAAATCATGACTGACGCGGTGGCGGCATTGGGGGCAGAGGTCTTCCTGATAGGGGCTGTTCTGCCAGGAAGGCTGGACCAGGTCGGGGGGCAGATAAACGGACCGTTGCAGATTGGTGTAGGCCCGACGCCATTTATGAACCATCTGCCCCAGTTTTTGGCCATATTCCGGCAGTTTCTCGGGACCGAACAGGATGAGGGCGGCAATTAAAATTACGATGAATTCGGGAAAATCGATGCCGAACACGTCCGTATTTCCTAATTACCGGCGTTTTCCTTGACTTTCTGGCCGCAATGCGGACAAAAGGCGAAATCGCCGGTCAGGTCTTTCTGGCATTTGGGGCAGGCTTTAAGGGCCGCGGTGGCCTGCTCCTCCGGTTTGGGCTTGGTGGGTGGTTCACCCGAAGGCGGCAAAGGTTCGGGCTCGTCTTCGGTGGCTTTCTTAAATCCCCGGATGGCTTTGCCGATGCTGTCCCCCAGTTCCGGCAGACGCTTGGGGCCGAACAATAACAAGGCGATGACCAATATGATAATCAGGGTGGTAATATTGTAACCAAACATGGCATTTTTCCTATTTCACACTTTATGTTGTCAGTATAGCAGAGAAATTATATTATGACAACAGAATCCGGTGAACGCAGCCGGCCTGTTGGGGTTGGGCGGACAGGCCAGGGTTGCCTAACTGTTTGTTTAAAAAAGCTTTACAGTTTCCCAAGGTGGTGGCGTGCAAGATTCCCTCTTCCCTCCCGAGCATACCGCGCCAGGTGACAATCGCCCCCTGGCGGCCCGCCTCAGGCCTGGCAGCCTGGCCGAATTCGTCGGACAGGAGCACATTATCGGACCGGGCCGCCTGCTGCGCCGGGCCATTGAGGCCGATCGGCTGTTCTCTTCGCTCATCTTTTGGGGGCCCCCGGGGTCCGGCAAAACCACCCTGGCGCACATCATCGCCGGGCTTACCCGGAGCCATTTTGTCAGCCTCAGCGCGGTGCTCAGCGGCGTCAAAGACATCCGGGAGGTGGTAGCCCAGGCTTTTAAAGAGCGTCAGCGGGGCCGGCGCACCATCGTGCTGGTGGACGAAATCCACCGCTTCAACAAGGCCCAGCAGGACGCCCTGCTGCCCCACGTGGAGGAAGGAACGCTGATTCTCATCGGCGCCACCACGGAAAATCCTTACTTCGAGGTCATCGGCCCCCTGCTGTCCCGGGCCCGGGTCTTTGTCTTTCAGCCCCTGGCGGAAGACCAGATTCTCACTGTGCTGCACCGGGCCCTAAAGGATAAAGAACGGGGGCTGGGGGGATATCAGGTCTTGGCCGAACCCACCGCCCTAAAACACCTGGCCCGGCTGGCCGGGGGCGACGTCCGCAACGCCCTCAACGCCCTGGAGCTGGCGGTGCTCAGCACCCCCGCCGACGCCGCCGGCCGCATTCCCCTGACCCTGGAAGTGGCCCAAGAGTCCATCCAAGCCCGGGCCGTGCTGTATGATCGCGACGGCGACGCCCACTATGACACCATCTCCGCCTTTATCAAAAGCGTGCGCGGCTCTGATGTAAACGCCGCCCTCTATTGGCTGGCCCGCATGCTGCACGCCGGGGAAGATCCTAAGTTTATCGTCCGTCGCCTCTTGATCCTGGCCTCGGAAGATATCGGCCTGGCCGACCCCCAGGCCCTGGTGCAGGCCGCGGCCGCGGCCCAGGCCCTCACCTGGGTGGGCCTGCCGGAAGCCCAATATCACCTGGCCCAGGCCACCATGTATCTGTCCCTGGCCCCCAAGAGCAACTCCACCCAGGCCTATTTCCGAGCCCTGGACAAGGTCAAGGAGCTGGGTGTCACCACGGTTCCCACCCATTTAAAAGACCCCAGCCGGGACGGCCGGGCCCAGGGCCACGGCCAGGGTTACAAGTATCCCCACGACTACCCCGTCCATTATGTGACCCAGACCTATCTGCCGGAGGCTTTGCAGCACGAAATCTTTTATGAACCGGGAGAAGAAGGTCGGGAAAAGGAACTGGCGGCCGGCTGGCAAGACCGAGTCAAGAAAAATCCCGCCGAAGAAATCTGATACTCTTAAGCAAATCTGCTAACCCGCGATAAATTTATACACTGCCAGTGCCAGGGGGTCTAAATGTTCACTAAAAATGCCCACCTGATAAATCCGGTCGAAGAACAGGATAGCCACGATGACCATGGGCCCGGCCAGCATAAGGAGTTTTTTTAGGCTCGCCTGGGAGTCCGGCAACAGCTCCACCCAAATAGTGCCCAGGGCCAGGGGAGGAATGGGAATAAGATTATAAACCGCCACGGTGACGTTGACCGCCACGACCCCCAAAAATATATGGGGGGACAGATCCAGCAGGGTCATAACGATGTGCACCATGCTGGCCATGATGCCGGCAAAGAGGAGATTGGCCGCGGGTCCGCTCAGGCGGGTGATGATACTATAGAGCCTGGGATGCCCGAATTTACCGGGGTCAACATCAATATGGCGCGGCCAGCCGAAACCGCCCACAAAAAAAGCAATGGTACCCCAGATATCCAGATGCAGAAAAGCATTGAAGTGAAAGCGATCCTTGGCCCCCACCCGGTGATCCCCCAGGCTGGTGGCCACAAAAGCCTGCCCTTCGGCGTTAAAGAGTACGGCGAACAAAATACCCAACACGAAGCCGATAAAGGGTTCCAACTGAAGATTAAAAAAATCAGGTACATATGGTACAGACGGGGAGATATTCATGATTAACCTGCTGGCTGGTGGAGTAGTACCGTTTCCGGTTCATAAAGTATATTAAATTTTCGGGGCTATGGCTTTAGCATAATGCCGGTCAGGCCTAATAGATTATAACAAGCCGGGGCAACAAGCTTTCTCTATATAATATCAATAGGTTAAACAATATTAAGGAAAAATCTGAGATGAGTCCTATTGTGGTAACTACCTGAATTAAATCCTTAAGCTGGCCATTGAACGGTTACGCACAAGCAAAGAGAAGGTAGAGGACGGTCCCTCTACCTTCTCTGGTCAAGCTATTAGAGTATTTTTAGATTATCTTTCGCTTTCCAGCACCGGCCGCTGCGTGAGCTTGCAGACGATAACCGACGCCACCAGGACGAGGGCCGAAATCCAGTAGGCCCAATCCAGGGTGCCGGTCATGTCTTTGATGGTGCCGGCCAGCCGGGCCATGAAGA